>JBFFCR010000532.1:0-2442 GCA_041559855.1 Anaerolineae bacterium
CATCCGGGAAGCGGTCCTGTGGCACGGTGCTTGACATCAGGCCGAGGGCCTTGGCCTGGTCGGGCGCAGACACCCGCTCTCGCATGAGGCGGTACAAGTGTGCGTCTTCCTTTGCGAGATGGATGTCGAGATGAAACTTGAAAGCCGCACTGGCCCGTGCCGTTTCCAGCAGATCGCGGGCAGACCAGGCAACGCTCAAGGCGTCGAATGCAGCATCCAGGCCCCGATGATCTCTTTCGTACGCCTCGGCGACTGAAGGCGCTACGGCCTCTATCGCGGGGAAGACGGCCAGTTCCTCGCCTTCAGCGTGCCAAACCAGGATCTCGTTGAGGAATCGAAAGCGCTCGACCGTTCCTTCGAGCCCGAGCTTGCCGCGCGCCGAGTCGAGTGTCGCTGCGTCGATGATAGACATGTCGCGCCGGAACGCATTGTGGATCGCCATGACTGCATCAATCGGTTCTGTCATTGTTTATCCCTCCCGGTGCTTTCAGCCGCGAATCTGTACAACATGCGAATTGTACTTGCAAGTACTCGCGAGGTCAAATGGCAGCGAATCGAGTTTGGGACGGTGGAGGAATCCCGCCTGGATGACGTAGCCGAAATCATCCATGTCTTCCAGGGGGCAATACTTCCGCTCCCGACAGTAGCAGTTCTGTCGGACACAACCTGCAGCGCCCAAGGCTTTGACTGCCCGGCTGGTATTGTCCAGATGGAACGTATCCTCAACTTGATCTGCCTGCTTCACAGAGATATGGCAGGTGACGGCTGGCTCAGTGCCGCAACCACTGCCCTTGCCGCATGATCGGCGGCTTTTTTCGAGTTCAACATTATCCGCCGCGATTGAAAGACGATGCGAGGGTTGCGGAGGACCATCATGAGCATTCTACCAATGCGGAGGTTGTATTCCTCATCAATCACTGCCTCAAGGTCAAAAGGAATTGGCGCCTGAGGCCCATCACTTACCGACCGGAGCGACACGAGCGGTATCCCCATTCTGGCTGCGACTCTAGCAATTCCTGCCGTCTCCATCTCCAGAATCGGGTGGGCTGTCTCCTCCAGTGACTGAGGTATCACTTGAGACCCGCGTGTGGTGATGGCTGTCCCGGCAACCAGTTGCGCACCCTCCGGCTGTAGCACTTGAGCGGCCGCGTTCCAGGCTGCCTCTGACAAAGAGGCAAGAGGCTGAGGCTGACCGGGCAGGCCCATATCCAACCACCAGGTACTCCCGGCAACGACCACATCTCCGATATGCAGACTATCATTGACCGCACCTGCGATACCGAAAGAGATCAGCAGGTGCGGAGCTATCGCCGCCATAAGAGCACGGGTGCCATCCACGGCGCGCTGGAGTCCCATGCCCGTCGTGACCAGCAGGCAATCTCGGTCCGAAAGCCGGAAACGAACCGCTCGAAACGGGCCAAGCTCGGTACGTTTCCACTGCCTGACATACCGGAGGAGAGCATCACTTTCTTGTGGCATCGCGGCGATCAGCCCAATCGTTTCCATGTGACCTTTGGGATGTGCACCAATGGTCCGGCCATCTCCGAAGGATAAGGCACTGCCGGACACAATCAACTACTATCCTTCTGTCTGACCGCATGGCTGTTGCTGCCCAGCGTCAGGTGAGGGCAGATGGATTTCCATAGAGCGGACACCACCTAGCCCTCAGTCACGCGGACACTGTGCGTCTGCTTCACGCTCTTCCTCACCGCTGGGTTGGGCAGCGTGTTCGGGCAATCTGTATACCGCCGGGTGGTCAGAGGGCAGTTTCCTCCACATCCGGTCAGACAAGACGGCAAAATCAGCAAAGGCAATCAGAAGTATGGCGCCGGCTCTGTGATCTACTTGCACGCACGACCGGTAATACCCGTATTGATGGACACAACCTGCAACGCCCCTTCGGTCTCGATCACGCTACTGAGGATGGTCAGGCTGTTGGATCGGCCCCCTCTGATTCCAGCACTTCGGCCAATTCGCGGGCGTACTCCTTGGTGTACAGATCTATGGCGAACCGGACCTGCTTCCCGTGCTCGTCAGGGGCGAAGAAGGATACGGCCAATCCCTCAGACATCCTGTCGATGCCGGCCTTGTAGGGAAAGAGCACAACTTCAAAGCCACCCTTTGCCCAGCCCTTGCCGACGTCCACCTCGCTAATAGAGGTGCGGGGAAACTCGAGGGCCTTCGGGTGGCCCTCTTCGTACAGGATTTCGCCGAGACCGGGCCACAAGCCGGCACCGGCGAACGATATGCCATAACTGGCGATAAAGAGCCCGATGGCGGCCACGAGCCAGCGCCAGTCCAGCAACACGACGGCTGCCACCAGGGCTGGGATGACCAAGGCGAGTAGCAGCCCCTGCACCCAAACCCAGACTTGGTACAGTCCGCGAGGCACGCGGGGACCGGCCACGGCAACCCGGTCACTGTAGACGGCGATGCGGACCC
>JBFFCR010000533.1:0-2421 GCA_041559855.1 Anaerolineae bacterium
CGTCTCGCCGCTCAAGTTGAGCTTCTGGCGGGAGGTGGCCAGGACTCTGACCCCCGGTGCGGCGTGAAGGATGTCGTCGAGCAGCCCGGCCCCTTCTACAAGATGCTCAAAGTTGTCCATCAGCAGCAGCATCTTTTTCTCCCGCAGATAGTCGAAGAGCTGCTCCTTGGGGTCTTTGTCCCCATAGTGCTGAAAATCGAGCATACTGGCGATGGTGGGGACGATGTTGGCAGGATCGCTGAGCGGTGCGAGGGGCACAAAGTACACGCCGTGTTGATAGGTATCGAGTTGCGTCCCTGCCAACTCAAGCGCGAGCCGCGTTTTGCCGATCCCACCGGGACCGAGGATCGTCACTAGCCGGATAGTCGGGTCGGCAAAGAGATGATCTAGTTCGGTCAACTCGTATTCCCGTCCGACAAAGGGCGTGGTCTGGGCTGGGAGGTTGCGCCGCGTCGCGTCGGCGGGGGGGCTGGGCGTGGCGAAGCGGCTTTCCTCGGGAGCCAGGCGCAGCGGGGTGGGCACCTCCCGGCCTTTCAGGATCGCTTCCAGCTCGGCCCCCACCAGCCGCACGCTGGGGATGCGCTGCCCGCGGTCCTTCTCCAGCATGCGGTAGACCAGATCGACCAGGGCCTCCGGCGCCTCGGGACAGCGCTGGGCCAGGTCGGGGACCGGCTGGGTGAGGATGGCCGTCAGAGTAGCCGACAGGCTCTTGCCCCCGAACGGCCGCTCCCCGGCCAGCATCTCGTACAGCAGCACGCCAAAGGACCAGATGTCGCCCCGTTCGTCGATGGGCTCGCCCTCACAGGCCTCCGGGCTGAGATAATCCACCGTGCCCACCAGGACGCCGGTCTGGGTCAGGCGAGAGGTGTCGGCCATGTAGGCGATGCCAAAGTCGGTCAGGCGGGGTGTGCCGTCCTCGACCAGCAGCACGTTGGCCGGCTTCAGGTCGCGGTGGATGATGCCCAGGCGGTGGGCGCGGGTCAGGGCATCGGCCAGGTCGAGGGTGATCTCCAGCACGCGCGGGATGGGCAAAGACCTGTCAGGTCTGGCTGTGTCCAGCAGATCCTGGAGCGAGCCGCCGGCGACGTACTCCATGACCAGGTAGTGGGCGACCACACCTGTGGTCGCATCCTCTTCCTCGACGGCAGCGACCATGCGCACGATGTTGGGGTGATTCAGTTGGCGCAAGGCCTCGCCCTCGCGGACAAAGCGCTCCAGGATGCCGGGGTCGCGGGCGACGACTCTGGGGTCGAGGGCCTTGACGGCGACGGTCTCTCCGGTATGGGTGTCGGTCGCCCGGTAGACCTCGCCCATGCTGCCCCGACCGAGGAGGTCTTGGTCCGGGTCGCTTATGACAAAGCGATCGGTGATCCGCTGAGTTGGGCTCATAGGCTGCCCTCAAGACGTCCAGGTCTCAGGTGGACCTTTGGTTCGCACAACCTCGGAGGTGTGACGAAGCGTTGAGCAATGCGTAGGCTGTGGACAGCGCTCTTGACTGGCTCAGGCCAGCGTCTCTTCGAGTCTTCTTCCGAAAGCGAAAAGGGCTTGCCTCTGCAATGAGGGCGAGCCCTTTTCGCTTGTTGCTCGTCGAGCGGTAGGCTGTACGGCTAGCGCCCCAACGTCAGGAAAGCGCCTGACAGTGCAGACTGGACCATCTTCATTATAATGTCCTTTTGGCCCACTGTCAACTGTCGTGTGTCAGAACAGGCAAGATTCAGGCCAAGGGTGTTGTAACAATGGCTAGTGTAGCGAACAGAGATCCTGCTCCCAGGTCTACACGTGGTTGCGCAGCACCAACTCCTCGAGGTACGGATGCAGGTACACCTGCTGGTGTACCCTCGCTGCGCTCGGTACAGACACCCAGTCGGGCATCGGGTAGTGGCTTGGGCGAATCCTTCTTGTACTTGAACCCCTGCACTCTTGCCCTCCGTGTTGAGCTCTGCGCCTTATTCCCCCTTCAACCCCTGGCTGTCCAATTGCCCCCCGGGCTGTCCTGTAGTATAATGGTCGCCGCCACAGAACGTCGACGAGGACGTTTCGCGACCTCAGGCAACGACGCACAAGGAGGGATAGATGGATCTCAAACTTTCAGAAGAACACAAGATAATCCAGGACGTGGCACGGGACTTTGCTCAGAAAGAGATTGCCCCGATAGCCGCCAAACTCGACGAGGAAGCGCTCTTTCCCCACGAGACCGTGAGCAAGATGGGGGAGCTCGGCTTTATGGGCGTCGCCCTCCCGGACGAGTATGGCGGCGCCGGCATGGACACCCTGGCCTACGTGCTTTCCCTGATCGAGATCTCCAAGGCCTGCGCCTCCCACGGGGCGGTCATGTCGGTGAACAACTCGCTGGTGTGCTACGGGCTCTTGCGCTATGGCACCGAGGAACAGAGGCAGAAACTCCTGGTGCCTCTGGCCAGC
>JBFFCR010000534.1:0-2414 GCA_041559855.1 Anaerolineae bacterium
CAGACCATCCTCGATGCTCTCCAGGTCGATCTGCAGCACGCTTAGGGGCGTGCGCAGCTCGTGGGCAACGTCGGCCATGACCCGGCGCCGCAGGGTGTGCTGCTGTTTCAGCTCGGCGGCCATGGTGTTAAAGGCCAGGGCCATTTCCCCCAGTTCATCCTGAGAGGTAACCGGGATCTGCGCAAACTCGCCGCCTGCCACGCGCCGGGCGGCATCGGCCAGCGCCCGCACCGGGGCTACGATGCGCCGGGCCTGGAGCGACCCCACGAGCAGAACCGCCAATGCGGCCACGATGGCAGCGACAACCATCAACCACTTGGCCTGGCTCAAGAAGGCGCTCTGGTCAGCCGTGAGCGTCCCCAACCCAGAGGCGACGATCAGTGTGCCCGCCCGCTGCTCGCCGACGAGAATGGGCGCGCCTTTGTCCAGGTCAGCATCCGCGAGGATGGTGCCGACGTCTTGCCCCAGGCTGTCAGCCACAATCTGCCCGCGAACATCCGCAACCAGCAGACGCTCTCCGTCGCTCGCCATCATGCCCATCATCGACCGCATGCTGGTCGAGGGCCAAGGCGTTGCAGCGTCTTCTCCTTCACCCATGCCCATCATCCGGCCATGCCGGCCCTGGCCCATCATGGCCGCGGCAGACTCGGCGTAGCTCTCCAGGAGTGTTGCGACGCCGTCCCAGCTTCCCGCCTGGGCGTAGTAATCTGCAAAGATGGGGGCCAGGTTCTGAGCCCGCATCTGACCGGTGGTGGAGACCAGGTAGGTGAATCGGTCGGTGGTAATGCGGTTGGCCAGGATCACCACCAACGCGGCGGTGGCGGCGATCACGCCGAGGAAACTCAAGATCAACCGGGCGCGCAGGCTGAATCTCACAGGCCTACCCCGGACTGAAACGGTAGCCGGTGCCATACACCGTCAGGATGTGGCGGGGCTGGGAGGGATCGGCCTCCAGCTTGCGGCGCAGGTTGTGAATGTGGACGTCTATGGTTCGCTCGACGCCCTCATAGACGCCCAGGTGGGCCGCCTCCATGAGCTGAATGCGGGTGAACACCTGTCCTGGATGCTTGACCAGGACCTGCAACAGGCTGAACTGGGTGGAGGTGAGGGGAACCGCCTCACCATCGACCAGGCATTCTTGCGCAGCCATGTCAAAGACGACGTTGCCAAAACGGTAGACCTTTGTCGTTGGGGATGCGGCCGGCACCCTGCGCAACACGGCCCGGGCGCGGGCGACAAGTACACGCGGGCTGAACGGCTTGGTGATATAGTCGTCCGCGCCCAACTCGAGGCCGACCAGCGTGTCGGCCTCCTCGACGCGTGCCGTGAGCATAATGATGGGCACGTCCGACTCGCGCCGTATCTCCCGGCACACGTCCAGGCCGTCCATGCCGGGCAGCATCAGGTCCAGGATCACCAGGTCCGGCTCTTTGGAGAGGGCCATCGCCAGCCCGGTTGGACCGTCGTAGGCAGCCAACACCTGAAACCCGGCTTGCTCGAAATAGCGCTGCACGCCGGTCACGATGCGCGGCTCGTCGTCAACGATCAGTACTTTCATGATGAACCACGCCGGGCACGAGAAGGATCGCCCGGCACCTCACTGGACATTATAACGGCTCCGGTCGCCGTTGGCAACCGGAGCCCGCTTGCTGTTGGTCAGTGGCCGAGGCCACAGAGCCTATGCGCCGGAACCCTGGACCGTGGACCCGCGCCCGCCCCTCATACCGCCGCGGTGACCGCGTCCACCGAAGGTCCCTGTTTCGTCAGTGCCGAACCTGCCGCCACCCCCCATGCCACAACCGCCGCCGTACCCGACCCCCGACTCCTGAAAGCGCGCGGTCAGGTGCTCGGTCATGGTCGCCAGCATGGTGTCGGCTTGCTCCTGGGTGAGGCGACCATCGGCCACGAACTGGGCCAGGCGCTCGGCGCGCGGCGCAATCACGGCTGCCACCACGTCCGCCAGCTCAACACCCTGGGCGGCCGCCATCTCGGCCACAGTCTGCCCGGCCGTCTGCGCTGCGAACAGCTCTTCCGTGGTCATGCCCAGCGCCTCAGCCAGAAGGGCAGGCATGGAGCCGGCATAGCCGTTGCCCATCATGCCGTGGTCCATCATGCCGTTGCCGCCCATGCCATGGCCCTGGCACTCCCCATCGAAGGGACACAGATCTCCCACCGGCGGTGCGTCATCCTGTGCCAACACAACGCCAGCAAGGCTGGCCACCACCGCCAAGACCACTATCGCTATACCAAGTCGTTTCAACACGTTGAGCTCCTCTTTTTCCGAGTTTTCCCGGCTCGTTGGGATGGCTCAACTATACCACAAAGATGTTCAAAAGTTGTTAAGATCTGTTTGCGTTTCGTTTGAATTGGGTGCGGTCATATTTGCGTCTGGCAGCCACCCACGCCGTCGCCGG
>JBFFCR010000535.1:0-2396 GCA_041559855.1 Anaerolineae bacterium
CCGCGGAGTCAGCGCGCCAACCCCAGCCATGAGGCTGCCGTACACGGCGTAGCCAAGCAGGTAGAACAGCACCCCCCAGACCAGGATCGAAGCCGGGATGGTGAAACCCGGCGGCAGAGAAAGGGTCTGACCGCCCAGGTTAATCAGCGCCAAGGCAGTGCCCACCCAGACGATGACCTGGACCAACCCGGCAGTACCCAAGGCGACGATCTTGCCGACGAGCATCTGTCTGGGCGAGATAGACACCATGAGCATCTCCATCGTGCGGTTCTCGTTCTCACTGCTGACGCTCTCCGCAATGAGACTGGCATTCATCATGAACGACACGTAGAGCAAAATCACCATGATCGCCGGGATAAACTGCACCGTATCGTTGGACTGCCCTGCGCCAGACTGCACCTCCCCAGCAAGACTGGTCCACTCCAGATGGAACGGATCCCAGACGATGCTCGCGAGCTCGGGGTCACCCACCAGGTTCTCCAGTAGCGTCCGGAGCATGACCCACTCCTGACCACTGGAGAGGAGCGGCTTGGAATCGGGATAGACATAGTACAGAGTGCCCCGCTGCACATAGTCGGAAGGGACAAGATAGTAAGCCGAGATCTGGCCCGAGGCAAGGGCTTGCTGGGCACGTTCCTCGGTGGGGTAGGAGCGGAGGCGTCCGGCCGGTATCGCGACCGGTATGGCCCGGATCAGGCCACTCTGGTCGACATACCCCTCGATCTGGACCTGAGGCGGGGTCGAGCTGGACGCTGGGTCGGGGCCGCTCTCCGCATCCCCGCGAAGGAAAGTGAGCGCAGCGACAACGACGACTGCGAGCAGGGGGATCCCGAACCCGATGACGAGGAAGGAGCGCCGCCGGAAGGTCGTGACAACCTCGTGGCGTAGGACAATGAGCGTCTTGTTCATGAGGACCTCACCCTGATCAGCTTGCGCCAGTTCAGGCGTTGCCCGTACTGCAACATCCCTATGCGGAAGGCGCGACTGGCAAGCCAGAGCGCCGCGACGGCGTAAAGCACCTGCAGCGAAAAGCTGATGGCAACCTGCCACAGGGGTACCGAGGAAAAGATGTTGCGCAGAATCACGGTGAGCAAGGCCGTGAAGGGCACAAAACTGAGCAGCGTGGGCACCGCAGCGTTTGGTGTGTCAACGATCAACCAGGCAAGGTAGAGAGGTACTACGTGCAGTATGAAAAAGATCGACCCCGTCGCCTGGCTCTCCTTGGCGGAGGTTGTTGTCGCGCCGATGGCAGTCATCAGGCCGGCTGTGCAGATGTAAGCGGGTACGGCAAGAGCGACGGAGGTTAGAATTTGCACCCCGTCCAGGGAGGCGTTCTCAAACCAGGTTATGCCGGCGCTTGCGGCGACGACGACGGCAAGTATGCCAACCACTGCCCAGGTCGCGAGCTGGGTGAGGCCAACGGCAACCACACCCAGCACTTTGCCTGCGATGAGCTGCCCCGGCGATACGGAGGTGAACAGCACCTCAATGGTGCGGTTCTCCTTCTCCTCGACAACTGCCTGCATCAAGTAACCGGCATTCATCAGGAAGAGGAAGAGAAAGGCAAACCCAATCAGCATAGGCATGATGATGCCAAAGGTTGGACCTTCACGGCTGACCTCGCGGCGGCCATCAATTGAGCGCACGATGACGCCTTCACCGATCAAAGCGGCGCGGCGCGCTGCAGCCGGTGCCTGATCTGTCAGGAGATTGATCTGCACGAAATCGTACAACTGGCGGACGGTTCCGTCAACAGGCTGCTCCAGGTAGAAGAGGACCATGTCCCTGGTGTCCCAATAACTCTCAGGTACGACAAAGAAGGCCTGAATCTGGCCTGATTCCAGGGTGGCCTGCGCCCGCTCCTGAGACTGGAACGGGATGAACTGGAGAGCTTGCCGAGAGCCAGAGACCGGTACCGGGACAGGCTCAGCGAACAAGCCCGCGCGATCGATGTAGCCGAGCGGTGAATTGTCGACATCTCTCGACTCCAGATAGAAGCCTACGGCAACGTTGAGAGCGATGATCAAGGGAACGCTCAGCAGGGTGAGGATGAAGCTGGCTTTGAAGACGTTGCGCCTGTATTCGTGAATGGCGATGCGCGCTAGCTTACGCACTCTGTCTACCTCCATCACTCATTGGTCAGCGACCACTCGGATAAAGATCTCATCCAGGGTAGGTATTGCGATCTCGAATCTCTCCACGACCACGCCGGAGGCGACCAGAGCACTTGGCACATCCTGGGGCCCGGTGTCGTCTGCGAGCGTCAACCTGACGGTACTATTTTGGGAAGAGATCTCCTCCACGCCTGCGAGTTCTGGCAGTTCACCCGCCGCGCTGACGAGGACGGCGTGACCGGAGTAGCGGCGGCGGATCTCATCCAACCTTCCGTAAAGTAC
>JBFFCR010000536.1:0-2391 GCA_041559855.1 Anaerolineae bacterium
CGTCAGGGCGGAGTACCTCGTATACTTCGTAGAGCGCAATGTCTCCGGCCGCGCGCAGTCGGTCGTAGGCCTCGGTATCGGCGTAGTAGCCGCGCATCGCAGAGAGGTGGCGCACGTAATGGTTGTCGTACCTGCTGAGCGCGCCGCCGGGCAGGACAATGTCCGCGCTGAAGGGTCGGTTGGGCATGGGGTCCATTCGGTTGCTCCTCCTAGACTGACCTGTATTCTATCACAGGAGGTAGCTCTGGGCTCCCCGCCCGACCAATTCACCGCGATTGTCCGAACACTCTGTTGTTGTTCAGCGAACATGTCACTGTAAGTGAGAAGCGAAAATGTCACTCGTCCTGAGCGGTGGTTGAGGGTACAATGTTGGCACCCCAAAGGGAGAGGCAAGGCAGATCAACCATCGGTTGGTTTGTTTTGCCTTTCTGTTTGTCTGGACGGCTGCTCGGCGCGTCTTGCTCTGGGTGAGATGGGATAGAGGCGCCAGGGATGATCTGGCGCTGGCTTGTAGGGCGTGCGGGTCTTGGTGACCGGTGGAGCGGGTGACTCTGTCCTGACAGGCGGCGGAGGGGGCGCTGATGGTGCTGCCGTGAACTTGCCCACACGGACGGGCTCAGCTGTTGCTGGCTGGAACACAACGAGTGTTTGCCCTTGGTGGCAGATGGCGAGGGAACCGTCGAGGCGTTGCAGGACCTCGACGCGGGCGCGGGCGTAACTGATGCGGTCGGGGCCAGGCGGGATCTGGAGGCGCTTGCGATCGAAAGAGATCGTGTTGTCGTTGTTGACGGTACGCTGGTGCGTGAAGGAGAAGACCTCCTCGCGCTTGAGGCCTGAGGGCCAAGGCCGATAGGCAGAACCGGATTGAGCAGGTGGCACGCTGAAGCGGGCGCTGAACTCTGGCAGGAAGCGCTTGAGCACCTGATTAGCTTCGACTAGGGTGGAGGCACCGGCCTCGCGCAGTTCCTTCACCAGGCGGTCCTGGAAGGTCCCGATCAAGCGTTCGACGCGTCCCTTGGCTTGTGGGGAGTTGGCCAGGATCATCTGGATTGCCAGCACGTCCATCACACGTCCGAATTGGCTGCGCGGGAGTTCGCCCCTCAGCTCTTGCTCCAGTGTGGACTGCTTGGGGCTGCGGAAGATGGTGTGCCGGTCGACGTAGACAGCAAGCGGGAGGCCGTGGGATTCGCTGAGCCCCCACACCAACTCGAAGTAGCCTGCGCCGTCTTCCTGCTCCCGAAACACACCATAGGGCACTTCATTGGTCGCGTCATCAATCGCAATCAGCAGTGCCAAGCGTGGCCCACGCCCCTCCAGCCAGTCGTGCGGACTGCCGTCCAACTGCAGCACCATCCCCCGCTGGCCATAGCGTGGGCGTCGCTTGCGATAGCGCGGCGCACGCCGTTTGCGCGGGCTCCCCTGCCCAATGGAACGACGCAAGCGCCGTAGCGTCGAGCGCGACACGACGATCTCGTGCAGCTGCTCCAGTTTCTCCGTGAAGTGCGTGTCATTGTAGTCGGCATAGCGCTCCTGGGCCAGGGCCACGATACGCTTCCGTGTCGCTTGAGGCAGCTTGTTCGCCGGCTCGCGCCCACGGTTCCCATGCGATAAGCCTGCGGCGCCCTGCTGCCTGAATGCGGCCATTAGCCTCCACGTATGCCGCAGGGATACCCCTAGCACGTCCGCCACCTCGCATCCTGTCAGCCGTCCCGCCTCCAGCTCTACCAACACCATCAATCGCTTCTGCTCTTTCACTGTGAGTGTCACTCCTTTGTCCATGAGTGACATTTTCGCTGTACAGCTCAGCAGTGACAGAATCGCTGAACAATAACAACCCTCTAACAACACCTGTTAGCAACAGTTGAAAAGTGGACTGCGGTAAAGTTGAAAAGTGGACTCCTCTGGAGGTCACAGGTGGATGCGGAAGCCCTGGAGGGGGAGCGAGAGAGAATGGACGTTGGTGTGGTTCCACCAGATGCGGATGTACATCAGCTGCCTGGCCTCGTCAGGCACGAGATGGAGATCGACATATACGCGCAAGGGCACATTGGGTACCTCGATGGTATGGTTGAACAGTGAGATCCGCCGGTAGCCATTGACCATGCGCTGCTCGCGAAGGCAGAAGACATCTTGTGCGCAGGTGTAGGGCTGAGGGATGACGAGCTTGCGGAAGAGGCTGATGCCAGCTGCTCGGGCGCGTTCGAAGCGGATGTTGGGGATCTGGCCAGTGGTGGAATGGACCTGGTGGCTGTTGTAGCGTCTGACCTCGGCCCGCAGGGCGCTGCGGGCATCTTCCAAGGAGCATAGGTTCTCATAGACGCAGGTGCGCACGATACGATCTTGTAGCCAGCGAAAGGGTCGTTCGACCTTCCCTTTGGCCTGGGGGGAGAG
>JBFFCR010000537.1:0-2388 GCA_041559855.1 Anaerolineae bacterium
GCTGGCGGATGCTTCTAGGGCCGTCTTACAGTACCGGGCCGGATCGGGGTGGGCAAGCCACGCCCATAGCATAACCCCCAGTACAAAGTCGTCACCGGCAGGTGTGAGGCCGCTTCCCAGTCCCGCAAGTCGCTTCGCGCCCGCGCGCAATTCCACCTCATCGCCCTGCCAACCAGCCCACATCGCCTCGGCCCCTGCAAATGCGCGAGCATGCGCGGCGCTCACCTTGAACTCACCGGCCCGTCTAGGCTCGTGCACAAACGTCACCATGCTATCAGCAGGTGCGTGCTCCTTGATCCACGCTGCTAGCGGCTGTAGTCGCCCCATGAGTGCGCCGGCGTTGGCCCGAAGCCGATCCCAGTCAGGACAGGGCTCCCATGTCGCTGCGCTGTTCAGAGATACCGCCAAGCCTCCGATCTGCAGTCGATCATACCCAACCAGTACCGGCACGCTCGGCTGCAAATCCAACCACCCAGCAGGCACGCGGTCCAGCACGACGTTCAGTGGCCCGTTGTCCAGTTCAGGCGCCACCAGCGCGACCAGATTGTCGCGATCGAGTTGGAGGTAGCAAGCTTGCTGGAAGAGCGAATGAAGCCGCGCGGCCACAGGCAGCCTAGCCATCTGTTCCCAGGCCGACCTGCTAATGGAACAAGCCTGCACGCAAACGCTCACTTCAGACATGTCAAGGAACTCGCGAAGCGGCTTCTCTTTCAGCTTGTACGTCTACAGGGAGCCCTCAAGGAACATCAGCCAAAGGAGGCGTGACAGCAAAAGCAGGATGCAGCCGCAGACGCGTTTGGGCACCATCCTGCTCTGTTTCGCGCAAGGCTCTCCGTGAAAGGCTGCGGGGAGCCTTAGTGCTTCGCGACTACGTTCATGTCTTCCAGCAGGATGTACGGCAGGCGGAAGTTGTTGTAGATCCATTCCGTTTCCCGGCTTACCGCTGCCACATTCTGCAGTAGGTCATAGACATTGCCCGCAATCGACACGTCCTTCACGCGCCCCACAATCTCGCCCTTTTCGATCTTGTAGGCCAGCCCCAAAGAATTCGAAAATGCCCCGGAGAGCACGTTTCCCTGCCCGAGGCCAAGCGCGCTATCCGCCAGCAATCCCTCATCGATCCCGGCGATCATATCCGACAGTGGCGTCTCTCCTGCCTCCAACACAAAGTTGGTCGGCGAAGGGGAAGGCGGGGAGAACAGGCTCCGTGACCCGTTGCCGGTGGATTCCACGCCTGATTGGGCAGCGGTCTTCAGATCATACACAAAGCCCGTGAGCTTGCCGCGATTGATCAACACATTGCGCCGGTGTGCCACTCCCTCATCATCGTAGGGGGCGCTGCCAAATCTCCCATCCAGTGTCGGATCGTCCACCACCGTGATCTTGTCATCGAACAGCTTCTCACCAACCTTTGCCGCCATCGGAGAAGCCCCGGTGTACACATTCTTGCCGTCCAGACCATACAAGAGCGGGTAGGCCAACACGAGGGACCCAGACGGGGCAAACAGGACAGGCATCCGTCCCGATTTGATCTCGGCGCTCCTCTGTGCCAGCTCGAGCTTTTTGGAGGCATTACGGGCAACGGCGAGATAATCCTCATCCCACACGGTCGCGCCTACCACCTCGAACAAGATGAGCACATCATCGCCCTGTACCCGGGAGATCTCGACAAAGAGCGAGAATGGCGAACGCTCGAATGCGATATCGGTTCCTGCCTGGTTACGCAGACTCAGACGCTGTATCCCCCGCTCCAGTTGCAGATTGACTTGTGCTTCTGGCTCAACTTGAAGTATTATGTCAATTACCTCGCGCCCGACCTCGACCAGGCGAGGGATGGGTAGCTGGCTTATCTCAGCATCAAAAACGGTCACTTCTGCAGGCGCCTGCTGCCCGGGAAAGGAAATCGGGATCTGATCGCCATGGGCCACCGACTGCATGAGATTGTCCACCAACTTGTCGACAGCGGATAGGTCGCTCGACGCGGCAAATCCCAACCGGCCGTCCTTAACCGCGCGGAGCGCGATCCCTTTGGTCTCCTGGACCTGGCTGGACTTGAGCCGGTTCGCCTCGAAACCCACCGAGGTGCTCTCACCCTGCAGCTCGACGACCTCCACCTGCTGAGCCTGCGACGACAGCCTCTCCAAGATGTTCATCATACTCTCCTCTCACTTCCCGCCGACGATGACGTTCTGAATGCGGATGTGCGGCGCGCCTTCGGCCGTGTACAGGCCACCTTGTCCTTTGCCGCAACGACCCGCGGTATTCTCCCAGCGAAAGTCGTTCCCTATGGCGTCGATGTTCTGCAGAGTCGTGAAGAGATTCCCGGCAAGGATCACGTCCTTCACCATCTCGGCGATTCGGCCGTCACGTATCATGTAGGCATAGGCC
>JBFFCR010000538.1:0-2370 GCA_041559855.1 Anaerolineae bacterium
CAGGAAGTCCCAGGGCGGTCAGCGGTCGCGCCAGCTTGAGGGACTAGTCTGCTCCCTGGTATGCGATGGCCGGATGGCCGCCCGCGTCCTCTGCTATGGAAATTCCAAGCGGGTGATAGTGGGCCATCATCGAGTCGATCACGTCACACCGGGCCGATGCCAGCAGGCCGCAGTTTCCCGTCCCACTCGCCAGCTCGACAGCATACATCAACTTTTTTGCGGTCGCATCGTAGTAGGCAATGTGAAAGTCGCCGGCGCTGTCCACATAGAGGGACGAATAACGTCCGACGTCGTTATCTACTGCCACCGGGTAGCAGGCCATGTCGTCCCCATAGATCCCACAGTTCCCCGGGGGATCCACCACCGGCCTGGCATACCACAGATCGCCGCTGCTCGCGTTGTAGAAGGAGATGTACCAGGCCCATCCCCAGGGAGCTGTCGTCGCTATCAGGGAAGGATACTGCCCCACCCCCTCCCCACTGATGATCGTGTAGCAGCTCCAGGTGTTTTCGATCGCGCCGTAGCCACAGTTGCCGACGACTGTGTGGTAGGCCAGCATCAACGCATCCACGCCGCTCGGGTTCTCGAAATGGTAGGCGATGTGCGGCTTGCCGTCCTCGCTGTACTTTAGCGAAGGGTACAGGCCGGTCCAGGACACGTCGGTGATTCCCTTGTCGATCGTATAGGTCTGGTGGACCAGAAGGTGCGGGTTTTCAAAGACGATGTACTTCAGGTGGCCGTTGGTCGCATCGTAATAGGCGACGCCTATCCCCCCGGTAACTGGATTCACGTCAATTGAGCTGTACGTGCCCACGTCAGGCCCGCTGTCCAATGTCATACAACCCCAATCCTCGTACAGACCGCAGTCTTCGGGCGGCAGACCATCGGATCGAGCCAGTCTCAACCGCTGATTCGTGGCGTCATAGTAGCTGACCAGGATCACACCCAGGTCCTCATGGTACGCCACAGAAGCATGCTGTCCGGTATCACCGACCGTGTCGATTTCGTCTACGAACCAGGGGGCATCAGCACCCGGGCTCGCGCTCGCCGCGATGGGCGCTCTTGGTTCTCCACTTTGCGAGCTGCGCACCAGGTCCGGTCGCGCAGCCAACAGCAATAGGGCCGTCAAGAGAATCGCTCTGAAGAGGATCCGGACACTCATTAGCCCCTCCTTGTTGGCTTCGGTCTTGGCCTGCCCTTGTACGAGTGTGAGATCCGTGAGGTGTCTGGTCTGCGCCGGGGAGTCGGCGTGGTCGATCGACGGGATGATTATACGGCAGACCCGGGGGAAAGTCAAGGAGGTATCCTTCTATCTGGGTGCGAAGGGTGGACCTTGCGATGGCGCCCCATGGCCTCTACCCAAGTGCTGAGCCATCAGAGTAGCCCCGTCAGCGAGTCCACCGGGCACGCAGCACATGTCGCCATATGCTATGAATTGTTACAACAACATGCCGATTTGACCTCTCGTCCGTTCTATGTTACCTTGCTGTGGATGAAGTGGGGTGGTACAGGCTGTGGAAGATCTGCTCACAACTAGACAGCTACAAGAATTGCTCCAGGTAGACCGCATCACCATTTACCGGATGCTGAAAGACGGACGCCTGCGTGGTTTCAAAGTAGGCGGCCAATGGCGCTTCTCCCAACGTGAGATCGAGGCGTGGTTACACGTGCAGCAGGTCGGGCTGGGTTGGATGCCCGCATCTGCTACGCCCGCGGAGAGTTCTGCACCTGTAGCACAGACGCTTCCCACCAGTTGCATCCGTGCCATCCAAGAGGTCTGCGCCCACGCGATGGACGTTGCCGTGGTGACGGCAGAGATGGATGGAACGCCATTGTGTGGCGTGAGCAATTCCTGTGACTTTTGCAGTCTCATCCTCTCGACCGAAACCGGGCGGCAGCGCTGCAGCAGTTCGTGGGGGCAGCGTCCTGACGGAGGGATCTACTCCTGCCATGCCGGACTGCTTTGCGCCAGTTCCACGATTGTCGCGGGTGGGCAGACTATGGCCCTCGCGGCAGCCTGTCAATTCACTACCCTGGAACCCGGGAGCACTGAGTTGGCATGGCAACCCAATCTCGCTGAACTGGCAGCCGGCCTGGGCCTGGCTGAGGCTGACCTTCAGGCTGCCATCAGTACCATACGTAGGATACCGGAGAACCAGGTGCTCCGGATTTTAGAGCTAGTGCGCTTAGTGGCAGAGACCTTTTCGGAAATCGGGCAAGAGCGGCTGAACCTTCTCGGACGTCTGGAAAAGATCGCCGAGATGAGCAAACTATAGATAGCTTTTGAAAAAGGAGATCGGCAATGAGCGAAGACCCACAGAAATGCGTAATCATCGTCATGAGCGGAGACTTTGACAAGGTGTTTGCTGC
>JBFFCR010000539.1:0-2363 GCA_041559855.1 Anaerolineae bacterium
GTCACATCGTTGGGCACCCGTACTGCGAAAGGCAGTACACCTTCAATCTCCACCTGCTTCCAGCACAGCGTGATAGCCTGCGTGGCGGTCAAGCCCGACTCCCTAAACACCTTTTCGGCATCGTGCTTGAGTATGGGCTTAGAATCGGACTCGGTAGATGGTTGGCAGGTTTGCCCGGTCAATACCTCTTGGCAGCTTTCAGAATCTCCTTTCGACGTGCCGACCCTGTTGCATCATACGATTCCAAGAGATAGGCGGAACCGTCGCTCTTGAAAAACGCGTGCCTGGCGAATCTCATGGGATTCCATATCCTGGCCACGGCCCGGCCGGGGAGCATGGTGTTGTGCCACCTTCCATGGAACATGCTGACGATTTCACCCACCGGCACCTCACCCAGTGGGTCCATCCGGGTAGACGCCAGAATCACGCTGCCAGATCCCTGCCTGACAGACCCTTCTGGTCGGAACAGGACCGGTTCCCTGATCAGTCTTGGCAGGTAATCAAAGTTGCCGCCCGGACCCGGGAAGTACTTGAATTGGAGAACCACAACCTTGTAACACTCCACACCGTCCCAATCGACAGCCGGTGTGGCCAGGCCATGCATGAATGTGTCCTCAACCTCTCCTGAAAGCTGGCACTCGATTCGGAGTATCTCAGTCCCTTTTCGAACGACACTGCCAAGTACCGAGTCGGCCGTCGTGTCGAGGGTGATCTTTTCAGCCATTTTCTTGGGGTACCCAAACGTCTCTCTACCTCCGAGCATGGCCATGTCGTCATCGACCGGCATGCTCAGACAGTAGAGGCCCTCCTCTTCTCTGTACTCTACGTGTAAAAACAGTGCTCCCTCATTGTAAACCACTCCAAAGTTTGTTTCTGGATATCTCGCCACGAATGCGGTGGCCAGTGCCTCTCTCGTTGGCGATAATGGCCGGGGTACGATCTCGGCAGCGACCGCGGCATCGGTCCGAAAGGTTGCTACCAGCATCTCCGCGTTTGGGAAATCGGCCAGGAAGTAGGTATCTTGCAGCTTTGCCAGTTCCTCTTCTGTCAGGCTGAACAGCATGGTCCCTCCTCTTACATGACTCACGTTCCTAACCACAAAGCGGCTGCCCGCCCAGGTCGACATCCCGGACGGGCAGCTATACAACAATCTTGGATGCCAGAACGTCGAGTTCTCCAGGCAGTCTCACATGGCTCGCAGCAAATTGTACCACAACCTACCGAATGGAGCAAAGCTGCATTGCCGGCGCCTGGCATGCCAAAACTGGGGAGGGATCTTCAGTTCATCAGCGAGCGCCGAGATCTGGACCTACACGTGGTTCCGCAGCATGAGCTCCTTGGGATACGGATGCAGGTATACCTGCTGGTGCACCCACTCGGGCACTGGGTAGCGGCCTAGATGATGCTTCAGGAGCGTCAATGGCACGATTAGCGGCACTAACCCCTGGCGGTAGTCCTCGATGAGGCCCAGGAGTTCTTGCTTGTCGTCGCTGGAGAGCTGATTCTTCAGGTAGCCCATGAGGTGCTGGAGCACGTTGACATGCTTGCCCCGGGTGCCCATCACGCCAAGGCCTTCCATCAGCATGGTCCCATACTCGGATGTCAGTTCCTCCCAGTCCCGCTTGCCTGCGTCGGCGACCAGGCGGCCCATCTCGGTGTAGTGTTTCGGGCTGTGGGCCATGAGCGTGAGCTTGTGGGCGGTATGGAACTTGACCAGGCCGCCGGGTGTGGGTTCTTTGTCTAGCATCTCTGTCCACCGGTAGTAGGCAAAGACCCGCTCAATAAAGTTCTCGCGCAATGGCATGTCGTTCAGGCGGCCTTCTTCCTCCAGCGGCAGGAGGGGGAAGCGATTCATCACCTCGCGGGGAAACATCCCCGTGCCGGTACGCTCCGCCATGCCGTGCTCGTTGTAGACCTTGACGCGGAACAGGCCCGAGGAGGGGGAGTCCTTTTTGAACACGAACCCGTGGAGCCCGATGGCCGTCAATTCCTCCACCCGCCTTTTCGCCCAGGCTGTCATCGCTTCCGTATGGTCTGTGCCTGACTTGGGGGCTATCAGCCGTGGGTTTTCTGCGTCGCCCACCAGGCGCATGCTCTCCCGCGGAATAGGCAACCCCATCTCCACCTCCGGGCAGACCGGGACCCACTCGAAGAACTGCCCCAGTGTGCCGGTCAGATAGCGATCCAGCTTGTGCCCGCCATCAAAGCGCACCCGTTCGCCCAACAGGCATGTGCTGATCCCCAGGCGCAGCACAGGGCTTTTCAGGTCATTCTTCTCGGACTCGCCCATTGTTCTCCTTCCTGTGGTGGCCTTGTCGAAAACCAGTGAGCTGGGATGTCGGCGAGGCCATCAAACCGCGCCA
>JBFFCR010000540.1:0-2363 GCA_041559855.1 Anaerolineae bacterium
CAGATGTCCTGGTAGTATTGCAGCGGGCGGCTGATCCGCTCGCGGACGGCTTGTGTGAATTTTTCCAGCATCATCGCCTCCCTAACTCCGCATGACCATCTTGTTAAAGATGCCGCCGATCGTGTGCATGAGCTTGCTGAAAGGGAAATAAACCATCAAGATCTGCACTAGGACAAAGTGCCAGAGGAATGCCGGCCCGGCGCTCCCAGGGCCGTCATTTACCGGAAAGGGATTCCGAGTGAACGTGTATAATCCCTGGAGGAAATGGCGCACTGCTTCCTGATCCAGTTCGGGACGCAGAAAGCGCATGTGGCTGCCGGTGAAGGCAATGCTCACCAGAAGAAACAGAACGAAATAGTCCTCTGGCGTGGATAGGATCTTGACCGACCCACTCCAGCGGCGTCCCAATAGATAGAAGAGCGGGATGGTGAACAGGATTGCGGCGATCATGCCCGCAACGGCCGAGAACAGATGCGTCTCCTCCGATCCCCAGCCCAGCCAGTCCCACAAGAAGTAGAAATCAGTCACCGTGCGAATGTGACCCAGGATCAGCAGCAGCAGCCCGACGTGCATCACAAAGCCACCGATCCAGAGCAGCTTGTTGACCTTGAACAGACCCTTGAGGGTGAACATGTCGACCAGGGCGTCGAGCAGCCGTCCTGCCCTGCCCTGGGGGCGGGGATAGAGGGACAGGTGGACGGTCACCGGCTTTTTCTGCCGCCAGCGGAAGACCTGATACGCCGTCCCACCCAGCAACACGGCCATAGCAAGGTAGGGAGTGACGTAGGCGAGGATGGTTTCTAGACTATTCATGCAGCATATCCTCCTTGATGTACCGTCTAGACTCGGCTCAGGGCTGCAGTGCCAGAGCCAATTCCAGCCAACGAGAGGCAGGGGAGGGCTCGAACCCTCCCCTGACATCGCGTCTACTTCACGCGGCGGATAAGAAACTGGAATTCCTTTTCCACCTTTTCCATCTTGAGCAACTCGTTGCCGGTGCTCTTGGTCCACGCCTGGATGTCGGCCATCGAGCCAGGGTCAGTGGCAATCACCAGCAGGACACTGCCCACGCTGATGTTCTTGATCTCCTGGCTGGTCTTGACGACCGGCATGGGGCACTTGAGCCCGCGCGCATCCAACGTCTTCTCAGGTGTGACTTCGCTCATGTTGTCTTCTCCTTGATCGTTCTGAATTGACTAAATGAATTACTGGACCTGGGCCTGCTGTGCCTCGCCAAGCATGGTCGCTGCCCCGGCAATCTCCACACCGGGGATCAGGTCCTCCAGGTCGATTTCCATGACGGCAATGACGACGTGCGGGCTAGATGAACAAGGTCTTGCCCTCCAAGGCCAGGCTGCAGTACGTCGCAGCCCCAACGATGTCGGTGACCTCGTCGATCAGGTCTTCGCGCTTGATGCCCATCACATCCATACTCATCTCACAGGCCAACAGATTGACGCCCAGGTCGATGGCTATCTGGCGTAGCTCGGGCAGCGGCGTCACATTCTTCTGCTTCATCATCTTCTTGAACATCCAGCGCCCAAGCCCGCCAAAGTTCAGCCTGGAGGGACCGATGCGGTCGATGCCGCCGCGGTTCATGACACTGAGCATTCGCTCCATGAAGCTGCTGCCCGTCGGGTTGCCCTTTTGGATAGCTTTCAGCCCCCAGAAGGTGAAGAACATGTTGGTTTCGCGTCCCATCGAGGCGGCGGTGGTGGCAATGATAAACGCTGCCATCACCTTGTCCATATCTCCGCTACAAATGACCAGTGAGCACTTCTCGAGTTCTTCGCTCATCGCTTCTCTCCTCCCATCGGTAGTCTATATTCTACTCATCTCGGCGATCTTTTCCAGACGTCCGAGAAGGTTCAGCCGCTCTTGCCCGATTTCCGAAAAGGTCTCTGCCACTCGGCGCACTACATCGCGAATCCGGGGCATCTGGTCCTGCGGTGTCCTACGTATGGTACTGATGGCAGCCTGAAGGTCAGCCTCAGCCAGACCCAGGCCGGCTGCCAGTTCAGCGAGATTGGGTTGCCATGCCAGCTCAGTGCTCCCGGGTTCAGGGGTAGTGAATTGACAGGCGGCCGCGATGGCCATGGTCTGCCCACCCGCGACAATCGTGGAACTGGCGCAAAGCAGTCCAGCGTGGCAGGGATGGATCTCTCCATCGGGTTGTTGCCTCCACGAACTGCCGCAACGCTGCCGGCCGGCTTCGGTCGAAAGAATGAGATTGCAAAAGTCACAGGAATTGCTGACGCCACACAGTGGCGCGCCATCCATCTCTGTCGTCACCACGGCGACGTCCATCGCGTGGGCGCAGACCTCCTGGATGGCTCGGACGCAACTGATGGGAAGCGTCTGGG
>JBFFCR010000541.1:0-2353 GCA_041559855.1 Anaerolineae bacterium
AAATCCCCCGCCTGGCCGATGCGCGCCTTGCGGCCAGGTGGTATACTATAGCCGCATGTTCTGCCCTGGACCAAGGGCAGTGGCCGCGCGTCCTCGTGGAGGAGAAAGGAATCAACGAGATGGCGTCGAGAGCTTTGAAGCGGATCTTGCTTGTGGGTGGAGTCCTGGTCGTCACCGCCATTCTGTTGCTGCTGAGCCGGTGGGTAGCGCTCAGTTCGTGGGTTTGGGCTGCCTTCCTGGGGAGCGCCGGCCTGGGTGCCTTTGGCCTGTATCTGAGCGATCGTTCCGACAGGTCCATGCTCGTGACAGCCTATCTGTCAGGGGCGATTGCGGGACTGGTCGCGCTCGTCCCTCCTGGCTACCTGCGTGACGAGGCCATCGCCCTCTACGTGCTGCTGTCCGTTGCTCTGCCCCTGCTGGTGATCTTTTTTCGGGACCGGACGCGGTGGTGGGCGCTGATCCCGGCCTATCCCCTGTTGGTCATCTCGGCGATAGTTGGCCTGTCCGGTTCAGGATTGCTCAGCGACGACCTGCTCTCGGCAGGCGTAGCATTTGCCATCGCGATCCCATTCCTTCTAATCTATGCCAGGAACCGCAGGCAATGGTGGGCACTTGGTCCCGGATGCGCCCTCACTGCTGCCGGCCTGTGCCTGAGTTTCTGGGTTCCCTGGCATTCCGTACGGTCGGACATCATGGCTGGCGACGACGCCGCCTATATTGCGGCGCTTGCCCTGCTGGTTGTGGGTGTCTGGATCCTGGCACGCGCCACCCGGGCGAGATCGACGGGCTGACCCTGCCCAGGCCAGAGTCAGGCGGGCCGTTGCATCAGAACGGGTGGGAGGCCGTCCGCTGGGCATCCGACCCGTCGTGGCAGCCCAGGCAGTCCCTGCCGTAGGTGGCCTCGTGGATCTGCATGTAGGCAGGATCCAGCTCCCAGTGGCACTCGGCGCAGCGGGACGGGTGAAAATGCGTCAGACTCTCACCGTGGCAGTCACCACAAGCGAACGAGGTGCCTTCCGGCATCTGCCTGTGCCCCTGCAGCGAATAGCCGGTAGCCTCGTGCGGAAAGGTGAGGGGATCAAAGGCGGTCAGTCCTGCATCACTGCCCCGATGCTCGGGATGGCAGTGATAGCAGGTCTCAATCTCGCCAGATCTCATCACCACGCCATGCAGCGTGGTGGGGTTGCGTAGTTGGGCGGCCACGTCCGCGTGGCATAGCACGCAGCGATCGGACATCGTCTCGCTGCTCCAGAGGGCAACATGGCAAGCTGAGCAGCGTCCGCCGGTGGCCTCGTGAGAGTGCGTGCTATCTAGGAGCGCCTCGCTCTCCCAATCGCTCAGCAAGCCGACCCAGACCAGTGCCGCCGCCACCAACACAACGAGGGCGATCGACGTGGCAGCAAGCCCGCCACGAGCTTTGCCACCCAAAGGTTCGTTCATCCTCGCTCCCCACACTGTACTTGCCCATTCACTGGGCACACAAGCGGCAGAGCCACACTATCTGGCGCCCCAATCGCGCCACATGCTATGATCTGGTGGATCAACGGCAGTATGCTCCAAAGTGCCAAAAGATGCAAACTGGGCGGGTGCGACTGCATCAGATCCCCCACAGCGATGGCCCTCATTTCTGGCGGAACGCCGCAGACCCGCGCATCCAGCCCAGTCTGCCGCGCCTTGCCTTCTGCCTTCGCAGTCTTGACAAAAGCGCGCGACAGCCATATACTTCAGCCCGTTTAACTTTTAAGAGAGGTGAACTATGCAGGCTGCCGAGCCACTTGTCGTCAAGCTGCAAGAGTGGATCGAAGTGTTCATGCAGGGCTCGATGCGCCACTTCCTCTGCTATGCGAGGGAGAGCGGACTCTCCATGTCGCAGCTGGGTGCCCTGCTCCATCTTCATCATGCTGGGAGCAGTGGTATCACCGATATCGGCGATCACCTGGGCGTGACCAGCGCTGCCGCCAGTCAGATGCTGGATCGCCTGGTGCGGCAGGGTCTGATCCTGCGCCTCGAGGATCCGAGCGACCGGCGGGTCAAGCAGGTTGTGCTCACCGACAAGGGCCTTCAGGTCATTCATGAGACCGCCCGTGCCCGTCAGCGGTGGCTGGCTGACCTGGCAATGACCATGTCTGGTCCTGAGAAAGCAGCGGTCACTGCGGCCCTGGACGTCCTGATCGAAAGTGCCAACCAACTCAAGCAGCCTTCCGGGGCTGATCTATAGACAATAGACTGGAGGAGCATTCCCTATATGCGACGATTAATCAAGTATCTGAAGCCCTATACCCTCCTGATCGTGTTATCGGTGATCTTGCTGTTTGTCCTGGCCAATGCGAATCTGGCGCTGCCCGACTATCTC
>JBFFCR010000542.1:0-2325 GCA_041559855.1 Anaerolineae bacterium
CCGTTCGGCCCTGGCCGATCTGCCATTTGCCCATATCTATCCCGACCCGGAGAGCCGCATTCTGCGAGCGGCCCTGGCCGATTTCACGCGAGTTCCGGCCGACCTGCTGCTAGCCGGGGCTGGTGCAGACGAGTTGATCGACTTGACGACGCGCCTTTTCCTGCAACCCGGCGATGCGATCCTCGATTGCCCTCCCACCTTTGGGATGTACGCCTTTGATGCAGCTATCGCCGGTGCCGGGGTGATCAGGGTGCCGCGCCACCGAGACTGGAGCGTGGACGTGAGCACGGTCGAAGAGACGGTGAGCGAGTACCAGCCCAAGCTCATCTTTCTCACCTCACCCAATAACCCCGACGGCGGCTGGCTGCCCGACGCTGATCTGGAGCGACTGCTTGCCCTACCCCTCATCGTCGTCCTCGACGAGGCCTATGTGGAGTTTGCCGCGCTGGAACGCAGCCGCATCGGCTGGGTAGCGGATCACGACAATCTCATCGTCTTGCGCTCATTCAGCAAGTGGGCCGGACTGGCTGGACTGCGTGTGGGTTACGGGGCCTTTCCCGCTGCGCTGATGCCCCACTTGTGGAAGATCAAGCAACCCTACAATGTATCGGTTGCGGCCTCGACGGCAGCCATCGCCGCTCTGGAGGATCGCGACCACCTGGAGCGAACTGTCTGCCGGATCATCGCCGAGAGAGAGCGGCTGCGGAAGGAACTGGCCACGATCCCCTATCTGCACGCCTACCCCTCACAAGCCAACTTTCTCCTGTGTAGAGTGGAGGGACGCGGGGCGGGCCAGCTGAAGCTGGCTCTCGAGCAAGAAGGCATCCTGGTGCGCCACTTTGCCAAGCCCTTCTTGGACGACTGCATCCGCATCAGCGTCGGCAAACCGCAGCAAACCGATGCCCTCATTTCTGTGCTACGGAGGTTATGAGTGCGAACAGCCAAGATCCACCGCAAGACCCTGGAAACCGACATCCAGATCGCCCTGAGCCTGGATGGCACAGGGCAACACGAAATGGCAACAGGCCTGGGCTTCCTGGACCACATGCTGAGCCACCTCGCCGTTCACGGTCTGTTCGACCTGACGGTACAGGCCAAAGGCGATCTGCACGTGGATGCTCATCACACGGTCGAGGATATTGCCCTGGCGTTGGGCCAGGCCTTTGACCAGGCCTTGGGGGACCGGGGAGGCATTGCCCGCATTGGCACAATGACGGTGCCCATGGACGAGGCTCTGGCCATGGTCTCCGTCGACCTCTCGGGGCGGCCCTACGCTGTGATCGAGATGTCCTGGGACGGACCGATGGTTGGCGGGCTACCGGTAACCCTCATACCGCACATCTTTGAGTCCTTTGCCACAACCGCCCGGGCAAACGTCCATGCCCGGGTCGTCTACGGGCGGGACGACCATCACAAGGCTGAGGCGCTCTTCAAGGCGCTGGGCCGCGCCCTAGACACCGCGGTTCGCATTGATGCGCGGCGCGGAGGGATGCCACCCTCAACCAAGGGCGTGCTATGATCGCCCTCGTGGATTACGGAGCAGGAAACGTCCGCTCGGTTCACAAGGCGCTGGAAGCGGTCGGTGCGGACGTCAAGGTGACTCGCCGGGCCAGTGACCTGCGCGATGCGGAAAGGGTTGTGCTGCCTGGAGTGGGCGCCTTTGGCGACTGCATGGCCGGGCTGCAGCGCGGCGGGTTGGCGACCGCGATACACGGTGCGGTAGAGGCGGGCAAGCCGCTGTTGGGCATCTGCGTCGGGCTGCAGGTTCTGTTCGAGGAGGGTGAGGAGATGGGGCACCATCCTGGGCTAGGCCTGTTACCGGGACGGGTGGTGCGCTTCTCCCAGGACAGGGTTGCTCTCGGGCTCAAGATCCCCCACACTGGCTGGAATCAACTACGGATCGTCGCGCAGTCGCCGCTGCTCCATGGTCTGCCGCCCGCTGCTTGGGTCTACTTTAACCACGCCTACTATGGCCAGGCGAGGCTGGAAGACACCCTGGCTTTCACCGACTATGGGGGCGCGTTCTCTTCGGTCGTCGGGCGGTATCCAGTCTACGGCATCCAGTGGCACCCGGAGAAAAGCCAGGGGGCGGGCCTGCTCGTCCTGAGGAACTTTGTGGAGCGTGTGAAATGAACGAATGGGAGATCTACCCGGCCATTGACTTGCGCCACGGACGCGTGGTGCGGCTGAGGCAGGGCGACCCGGCGCAGGAGACCGCCTACGATGATGATCCGCTGGCAATCGCCGTCCGCTGGCAGAGGGCCGGCGCGAGTTGGCTGCACGTCATCAACCTCGATGGTGCCTTTGGCGAGGATGGTGGCCCGA
>JBFFCR010000543.1:0-2320 GCA_041559855.1 Anaerolineae bacterium
CGCCCAAGACGCCGACGTCGGTGGTCAGAGGCGACGGTGTTAGAACCGTACGGGAGCAGAACGCCTGCCAGGCAGCCGACGATGAGATAAGCTCAAGCTGCCAATACCGCTCCACACCGTGCTCTGGGTGGACGAATTGCCCATCATAGGTGTGCACCACCTCCAGGCCATGCGCCTGTAGATGGGGAATCAGCTCGGCGACGGTTGCCGAATGGTTGACCAGCACCCTACGCGAGGGGCCAGCCAGCCGCGCGATCTCATCGGCTGCCTCCTGGGCAGTGGTCGCTTCCAGCGGCGCGACCCCAGTTCGCTCCTGGAGGATGCTCTTCAGTCGCCCCAGCAACTCGTCAACGTGTTCCGCAGTATCCACGCGGATGGCCCGCAGGCGTTCGCGCATCGCCCCCTCGTCCAGGGGTGAAGCGGCCTGATCTGGGTGCGCTAACCTCCCGGCCAGTCGCACCCGCTTGGGCTGCGGATGGGGCACCAAGATACAGATCGGCAAAGGCAGCAGTTCGTCAGCCATGCAGGATATTCTCCACCTGAGTCACACACAGAGTCGTCATCGGCACTTGCCAGATCGAACTGACAGGGACGAACGGGAAGCTATTCACGTGGCCTGGCCGATCTGCTCAACAGCCTCTGGATTCACCAACGCGCTGAGATCGCCAGGCGGCTCGCCGAGATAGGCAGCCCTGATGACACGCCGCATGACCTTGGCATTGCGCGTCTTGGGGATGTCGGCGACAAAGAGCACGGCCTGGGGTGCAAGCGGCTTGCCCAGTTCTTTCGCCACCTCGGCCTCCAGCTCGCCACGCAGGGCGTCGTTGGGCTCAAATCCGGACTGCAACACCGCAAAAGCGACCACAGCCTGCCCTTTGAGCTCATGGGGCACGCCGATCGCCGCCGCCTCCACGACGGCAGGGTGCGCGACCAGGATATTTTCGACTTCGGCTGGTCCCACGCGCTTGCCTGCTACCTTGATGGTGTCATCCGAGCGGCCCAGGATGTACCATAAGCCATCCTCGTCGATGGCCGCAAAGTCGCCGTGAACCCAAACGCCGGGCAGGCGGCTCCAGTAGGATTCCAGGTAGCGCTCAGGGTCTTTCCAGAACCCGCGCGTCATGCCAATCCAGGGCTGGCGCACCACCAACTCGCCCACGGCCTCCCGCACCGGGTTGCCAACTTCATCCACCACATCGGCTGCCATGCCAGGCGGCGGACCGGAAAAGGCGCAGGGCTTGAGGGGCGTCAGGACATTGCCCAGGACGATGCCACCGCTGATCTCTGTTCCACCCGAATAGTTGATGATGGGCACCCTGCTCCGCCCGACCGTCTCGAACAGCCAGCGCCAGGGGTCTGGGTTCCACGCCTCGCCCGTCGAGCCCAGCAGCCGCAACGAGCTGAGATCGTGCCGCTTCACGGGCTCGTCCCCGTAAGGCATGATGGAACGCGCAAAGGTTGGCGACAGCCCAAGGCAGGTGACACCATGCCGCTCTACCATTGCCCAGACCCGATCTACATCGGGGAAATTGGGCGCGCCGTCATAGAGGAACATGGTGGCTCCCAAGATCAGCACGCCAAAGACCTCCCACGGCCCCATCATCCACCCCATGTCGGTCATCCAAAACATGGTATCGAATTCCTGGATGTCAAAGCCGTGAGCCATGTCCTGGGCGCCCTTGATGGGAAACCCGCAGTGGGTATGGACAGCGCCTTTGGGCCGGCCAGTGGTGCCGCTGGTGTAGATGATCATCACCAGATCTTCGGCTTCGGTGCGCTCGGTGGGGGCGTCGGCTGGCTGGCCCGCGACAAAGTCATCCCACCAGACATCCCGCCCGGCCACCATAGGCACATCCGCCCCGATCCGCCGGAAGACGATCACCTTTTCGACCGATGGCGCGTCAGCCAGCGCCTCGTCGGCGGTCGGCTTCATCAGGATCGCCCTGCCGCGCCTGGACTGCCCGTCGGCGGCGAACAGTGCCTTGGCATTGGCGTCAGCGAGGCGCGCGGCAACGGCGCCAGGGCCGTAGCCGGAGAAGAGAGGCAGGATGACGCCACCGATCTTGGCAATGGCCAAGAATGCGATCACAATCTCTGGCACCATCGGCATGTAGAGGCCGATGGCATCTCCCTTGCCCAGCCCGGCAGCCCGCAGCGCTGCCGCCGTCTGGTTGACCTGCCGGAAGAGATCGCGATAGGTCAGCAGGCGCACCGTCCCTTCCTCACCCTCCCAGCGGATGGCAACGCGGTTCTGCGTTGGCGTATCGATCCATTTGTCAAGGCAGTTGTGGACGATGTTGAGCTTGGCGTCGACACACCA
>JBFFCR010000544.1:0-2302 GCA_041559855.1 Anaerolineae bacterium
CTTGCAGGACAACAGGCGATCTCTTGGCATGCTCGGGAATCTGTGAACTGGCCATGAATGCTCCGTACCTGCTGCCGATGCTATGGCCCGCGCTCCGCCAGATCCATGGCCTCGCCAGCGGTGATCGCCAGGAGCCTCTGGTAGGCAACAGGAAAGACGGCATGGCCGCTGCCGGCGGCGGCCCAGACTGTATCGTAGCGCTCAAGCGTGCTGTCGATGAGCGTGCGCATTGGAGGACTGTGGCCTATGGGCGGCACGCCTCCCACCTCAAAGCCGGTATGGGCCAGCACCTCCGCTGGCCTGGCGATGCGGAGACGGCGCTTGCTCAACCCAAGGATAGCTCGCAGGCGCTTGACATCCACCCGCTGGTCGCCGGCTGCCAGCACGAGCAGGGGCGCTTCGTCGGCCAGGAAGACCAGCGATTTCACGATACTACCCTGGGGCGCACCTACTGCTCGCGCTGCGGCTTCGGCGGTGCTGGTGTCGGCCGGGAGCTCGCACACCAGGCCGGGATCCAGCCCGGCCTCCTGCAGAGCCTCTCTGACACGCTCCACCGGGTCCGCGTCCTGGTCCTGTGTCAAGGGAAGTGAGCTCAGGCCATCATCTCCAGCTGGCACTGGCAGCCCCCCTTGGTTCCACGGTGATCGTCGCGTTGCCCACCAAGGCGCGAAGCTTCTGCTCCAACTCGGGGCAGTGACGCGTCGTGTCGTTGGGAAAGTCGATCTGCAGCCTGCCCTGCCCACCGTTCTCTATGTGGAGGCTGAAACGATCCTCCCCTGGGTAGCTGTGCAACAGATCGTAGACCTGCCCCAACCGTTTGATGAGTTGCTCCAACTCCTGTGTCCTGGGAAGGCTGATGTGGAGATGGACCAGTCCGCCAACAGGCTCTGTTGGCGGCGAAAGCTCCTCGCGGGGCCGCGCTGACAGGATCTCGTTGGTAGCCGAATCGACAATAAGGCTGGGCTCCCGCCCGCGGAGGCTGACCTTGCCTCGCAGGATCAGGATGCGCTCAGGCTGCCAGAGCTCGCGCGTCTGCTCCCAAACGCGGGGAAACACCACGACCTCGAGGGTGCCCTGCAGGTCTTCGATCTGGGCAAAGGCCATCGGCGCGCCCTTTGCTGTGATGTGCGGGCGGACATAGTTCACCAACCCGGCGACGGTTACGCTCTGCCCAGCCATGCCTTCGTCGATCTCTCCTGTGAGGACCGTGATCGAGTTCTCCAGATCCGGCCACACGCGCGCGAGAGGGTGATCCGAGATATAGGCGCCGATCAGGTCCTTCTCCCAGGTAAGCATTTCCTTGCGCGACACATCGACAAGGTCAGGCAGGTCGGTGGCCAGCCGGGCGCTGGTCGCGAAAGCGGGCATGTCGAACATGCTGTACTGCTGAGCTGCGCCGTGCACTTGCTGGCTGATGCCGATCATGCGATCAGCAACATCAAGCAGTTGAGCGCGCTTGCCCAAGGGGCTCAGCGCGCCCGCCTTTATGAGACACTCCAGCGCGCGGCGGTTCACGAGGCGCAGGTCCACCCGCTGGCAAAAGTCGTCGACATCCTGGAATGAGCCGCCGTCATCACGGGCGGCAAGTATCACCTCCACCGGCCCCCCGCCCACATTCTTGATGGCGCCCAAGCCGTAGCGGATGGCGGGGCCCTTGACTCCCTCTGGCTCGTCCTCGATCGTAAAGTCCGGCCCGCTATAGTTCACGTCAGGCGGCAAGACCTCGATGCCCATGCGCCGCGCCTCGGCGATGAGCAAGCCGACTTTGTCGGTCCTGTGTTGCTCAACCGTCAGCAGGGCCGTCATATACTCCACTGGATAGTGAGCCTTGAGATATGCCGTCTGGAGGGTGATCACGGCATAGTCGGCGGCGTGGGCCTTGTTAAAGCCATAGCGGGCAAAGTACTCGATATCGCTAAAGATTGCTTCGGCCGTCTGCCCGGGCAGCCCGTTGGCAACGCATCCCTCGACGAACTTGTTGCCGTGAGCTTTCAGGGCTCTCTCGTTCTTCTTGCCCACGGCCTTGCGCATCAGATCTGCCTCCCCTGGCTCGTACCCGGCCAACTGGGTGGCAATCTGTATGATCTGTTCCTGGAATACGATGATGCCATACGTTTCGGCCAGGATCGGTTCAAGGATCGGGTGCTGGTACGAGACGTCCTCCTCCTCATGCATGCGCCGGATGTAAGCGGGGATCTGCTCCATCGGTCCGGGGCGGTAGAGAGCCAGCACGGCCACGACATGTTCATAGCGCGAGGGCTTCATCTCGCTCAAGGTTCGCCGGAAACCGCCCCCCTCCACC
>JBFFCR010000545.1:0-2298 GCA_041559855.1 Anaerolineae bacterium
ATGAGGAAGCGATTCGCTATGACCAGCGCATCGAGGACACCACTGGCGAAGCCTCGGACCACCTCAACCTCGGTCGCGCCTACGTCGAAATGCCCGCTATACGCGACCTGGACGCCGGCGAGGCTGCCTATCGACGCAGCCTGACATTGCGCGATCCAAACGATGCCTTGGGACGGTCGAGGTGCCTCCATGGGATCGGCATGGTCCATCACAAGCGGTTCAGCGAGTCGCGCCGGCGAGGCGAACCGGCGGACATGATGCTGGTGCACGCCCAGGCAGCGGAACGGCACTATCTGGAGGCCCTGGCCCTCTGCCCCCGTACTGCCCTCACAGACCGGGGTCTGCTGCACGCTCAGACAGCCACTCTCTTTGTGGAGGTGGGTGATCTGGAGAATGCCCGTGAGCATTCGGATAAAGCTATCCAGTGTTTTGGGCAGACTGACGATCGCTACTCTGCGGGAATGGTGCGGACAGACATCGCCGTGATGTACGCCTTGGCTGCCGGGCGAGAGGGTGCTCCGGCCCGGCGGCGGGACCTGCTGGAGCGGGCGCGGGCCTACGCGCAGGCCGCCCTGCGCGACTTCCAGCATTACCAGGGACGCGTTGCTGCAGACGAAGCCAAGGCCCAAGGGCTGGTTGAAAGAATTGAGGGAGATCTGGCGAAGCTGGGGTAGGGTGGTTGGCCGACGGTGAACCGTCGGCCTGAAAGAGCGAAGCCCGCTGGCGCGGGCTATTCTTCCTGTTTCAGTTGATTTAGGGCGCTTTAGCGCCCTTCGTTCTCTCAGCCGCGGGCTTATGAGCTTTCAGAAATTAATTCGGTAACAGTCCTACGTACCTTAGCAACTCGGGTGAGCCGGTCTGGAACTGATCCAAGAAGCTGGCCACAGTCTGCTTGAGTGCTTGCCAATCGTCGCACTTGGCGTGCAGGTGGAGCACATCCTGCTTGAGCCATCGCCAAAGCTTTTCCGTGGGATTGAGTCAGGAGGCATAGGTGGGCAAGGGCAAGAGCCGGATGGGCAGGTTGTCCTCGATGGCCTTGCGCCGTGGCTCGGACCTCCAATTGGGCGGCACTTTTGGCGGCTCCGGGAAGAACACCTGCGGCTGCAAGCGCACCAGCACGTCGGGATGGAAATGGATAGGCCAATTGTCTTGCGCCATGAAGATGATCTCTGCCTCAGGGTAGTCGGTTCGGACCATGGCGTAGAAGTCAGACAATTGCGGTAGGCGGATCTTGCTGTGCTGGCGGTAGGTGACCTGGCCGGTTATGGCGTTGAGGGTGGCGACAATCCGAAACTGGGTGTTCGTGCGATAGCTCCGGTGGGCCAAAGGTTGCGTCTTGCCCACAAGTTCGTATGCCCGGGCCAGGGTGGGTTGGCGGTAGTACGTGAATTCGTCCTGATACAAGAACACGTATCGTTCTGGATCATACCAAGCCTGCAGCAGACACAACTGGATCAGACCCAGTTTCTCGTCGTAGTAGCGGTCAGGGCTATGAACATAGCTGCGAGCGCGTTTGTACCGGATTCCCAACCGGTGCAATACTTGCCACAGCCCGCTAGGCGTCGTGACCCGTAGCCATTCACAACTCCGTGCGATGGCCTGCAGCGTCCAACGGCTCTGACAATGACCGAATAGCTTTGGTTCACGTCGGATGACGAGCAAGATCGCCTGGCGAGCGCTCTCCTCCTCTATGTGCTGAGGGGGAAAAAGCAGGCTTGCGTCCACGCCCTGGCTTGATCAGTAGTCCGGCCAATCCCTGGGCCTTGTAGCGATGAACCCAGCTGTATACGGAATCAGGGTCCCGAGGCCTCAGCAGACCGTAGATCGCCACCTGCCGCCCCGACATGCCATCGGCTATCTTGAGTATCGCCGAGACCCGTTCACGGACGTATGGCTTGTCGTGATGGTCGCGGGCGTACTCCAGTTGCCGTCGCTGCGCTGGCGTCAACTCGATCGTCAGTGGTCCAGGCATATTCTTCACCTCCACTGACTACAACACCCGAGCTTGGAAAACGTTACCGAATTAAATTCTTAAGGTCCATAAATCCGCGGCGAGCGCGAGGCGCTAGTGCGCCTCTACTCGGCTGTCAAGGGAGAATGCAGTAACCGTGGTGCGCCCGGGCTGTTAGCGCACGCGGGCCTGTCCCGGGATCTTCTGGGCAGAGCGTGCCAGGCAGCTCGATCGGCTAGGACACAGGCCAGATCACGGAGTGGTGCTGTGGGAAGAGTGCATCCAGCAGGGGCCTTCCCTTATCGCTTGACGCCCAGGCATCCGCAAAGGCGTAGTCGAGTTCCGCC
>JBFFCR010000546.1:0-2288 GCA_041559855.1 Anaerolineae bacterium
CCCCTCTTCCCACATCTGAAGGAACACTCCCCCGCTCGCATCTTGACCCGGTTGAGTTGGGGATTCGCACTCACGGCCATTGGCTCCTACACGCTCACGCTCTACGTTCCCTTTGACTCGTTCCGCATCGCGCACGAGTGGCAGCAGGGGGCCGTGTTGGCGCTGCATTATGTCGTGTTGGCGGCTCCTTTCTTTTGCAGCGGTACCGCGGTCGGCTGGCTGCTGGCCGCACGACCCGCAAGCGCCAACCGCATCTATGCGGCCAACCTGACCGGCTCCGCCACCGGCTGTATCCTGGCCGTCGTCGTTCCGTCGCTGGCGGGGGGCGAGGGCACCGTCCTGCTCTCCGCTGCCTTGGGTTTGCTGGCCGCCCTTATCTTTCAATTGCAAGTTGCAAGTCGGCAAGTCGGCACATTGGCGCTGCAAGTGGCTCTTATTCTTGTTTTCCTGGTCGCTGCTCTGTGGACGCCTCCTTTTCTCGACATCCGGCTTTCACCGTACAAGAGCCTCAGCTACGCCCTGCTCTATCCCGACGTCGAGTTGACATTTCAACACTGGAACGGTTTCTCGCGGGTGGACGTCGTGCAATCGACCAGCATTCGCAGCCTGCCCGGTCGTGGATTCACCTGTACCGGTCAACCGCCGCTCCAACTGGGTCTCACGGTGGACGGGGACAGTTTGACCCCCATCAGTCACGTCCGGCCCGGCTTTACGGACCTGGAGGGGCCTGGCAACCCCTCCCTCACCGATTGCCTGCTGACCGCGCTGCCGTATCAACTGCGCCCCGGCGCTCGCACGCTGGTGCTGGAACCTCGCGGCGGATTTGACGTGCTGGTCGCGTTGGCGGAGGGAGCGCAAGCGGTCACGGCGGTGGAGGCAAACCCGCTCATCGTGGAGGCGGTGCGCGCGCAGGGAGAGTGGGCGGGAAATCTGTACGATGATCCGCGCGTGACGGTCGTGGTGGAGGAAGGGCGCGCCTATGCACAGCGGACGCAGGAGCAGTACGACGTGGTCACGCTCTCACTGACCGCGCCACAGCGCCAGGTTACCTCCGGCGCGTACAGCCTGGCCGAGGATTACGCCTACACCGTGCAGGCCTTTGCAGACTATTTGGCGCTGCTGGACGAGAACGGCCTGCTGCTGGTGACACGCTGGCTGCAGGTGCCGCCATCCGAGGCAATCCGAGCCTTTGCGCTGGCGGTGGAGGCGGCCGAGCAGACCGGGGGTGACCCGCAGTTGAGCATCGCCGCGCTGCGCAGCTACCAGCAGATGCTCATTCTGGTCCGCCGTGGCCCGTTCACCGAGAACGAATTGGAAGACGTCCGTGCCTTTGCCGCGTCACGCGCCTTTGATCTCGTTCATCTCCCCGGAATCCGTGCTGACGAGATCAACCGCCACAATGTGTTGCCAGAGCCGGACTATTACATCGCCTGCGCCGGGTTGCTGGAGGCAGAAAACAGGGCTGCTTGGTATCAGGCGTACCCCTTTGACGTCGAGCCACCCGACGACGACCGGCCTTTCTTTGGCCATTTTTTCAAGTGGCAGCAAGCCTCCGAGATCCTGGCGATGGCCGGTCATACCTGGCAGCCTTTTGGCGGCGCGGGCTACTTTGTGCTGCTGGCACTGCTGGCAATGGCCGTAGCCGCAGCCGGAGTCTTGATTCTACTGCCACTGGCGGCGCGCAAGCGCGAAAAAGTGGCGCAGGGAAAAGTCTTGATCCCAACGTTGGGGTACTTTGCCCTACTGGGATTGGGGTACCTGTGCGTCGAAATCCCATTGCTACAACAGTTCATTCTGTTTCTAGGACACCCGGCTTATGCGATGGCGACGGTGCTCTTTGCACTGCTGCTCTTTTCCGGGTTGGGGAGCTTGCTCTCGCACCGGGTGCCGTTGCGGCTGGTGCTGATCCTGCTACCGTTGCTCATCGGGGGATACGCATTGGGCTTGCCAACGCTTATCGAGGCAACGCTGGCCGCGCCGCTGGGGATGCGATTGGTGGTCGCGGTGCTGGCATTGGCTCCACCAGGCTTGTTGATGGGGATGCCTTTTCCAAAGGGATTAACATTGCTGGCGCAAGGGCAACCCGAAACTACCAGTGCCTCTATTCTCATTGCCTGGGCCTGGGGAGTAAACGGGGCAGTCTCGGTCGTGGCCTCGATCCTGGCGGCGCTGTTGGCGCTCTCCTTCGGTTTCTCAGCCGTGCTGGCGGCGGGAACAGTCTGTTACGTGGGAGCCTGGATTATGGAAAGGGCCATTCGTGCCCGCCCCTCCCCCCGGATTCGTTTACC
>JBFFCR010000547.1:0-2283 GCA_041559855.1 Anaerolineae bacterium
CACCTGCTCGGTGTTGATACCAGCCTGCCGCAAACGAGCTGCCACTGCCAACGTCCGTCCGTATAGCTCCTCGTTGAACAGCGTGACCAGCACCTGGCTGGGTGACATTGGCAGATCGGGGGATTTTCCTCCCTCATCCAGCAGGAGCTCGATGATCACATCGCCCATGGCAAAGCCCACCCCTGGGATCGGGTCGCCACCCACATCCGCCACGAGGTTGTCATAACGCCCGCCACCAAAGATGGCCCTGGAGGTCCTGGCACGATCGTATGCTTCAAAGACCGGACCGGTGTAATAGTCCAGACCGCGCACGATGCTGGCATCGTACACCAGGTACTCTGCCAGCCCGAACGCCTCAGCCGTGGCGAACACCTGCCTCAGTTCTTCTGATTCCTGCCATAGATCAGGGTTGGCCAGCAGCCCCTTGAGCCCCTCCAGTTGATCCTCTGACAATCCAAGCTCCAGGGCCCAGTCTGCCCACTTGGCCGGGGGCAGTTTGTCGCGGCGGTCGATCAGCTGAAACGTGCTTTCGCGCAGATCCTCTCCTACGCCGATCTCGGCTAGCTTGCGCTCCATCAGCCGCCTGCTGTTCAGAAAGATGCCGACATCTGCGGAGGAGAGCCCCACACTCCGCAGGAACTCGGCGCCGATGGCTACGATCTCGCCGTCGGCCGTGGGGGTCTCGGCACCCAAGAGGTCAATATTCCACTGGAAGAACTCGCGAGTACGCCCTCGCTGGGGGCGCTCGTAGCGCCAGAATGGTCCGTAGGAGAACCAGCGCACCGGCCACACAAGGCTTCCCTGGCGCTGGGCTATCATACGCGCCAGGGAAGGGGTTAGTTCCGGACGAAGGGCGAGCTCGTCACCGCCGCGGTCTGTGAGGACAAAGGATTGCTGATTGACCAGCTCCTCGCCGCTCTTGGCTGCGTAGAGCTCCAGGCGCTCCAGGAGGGGCGCTTCGTATTCCTGGTAGCCAAATCGCTGTGAGATCTCCTGTACCTTGCCATAGAGCCAGGAGCGGAAGGCCATCGCCTCCGGATAGAAATCGCGCGTTCCCTTTACGGCCTGAACCGTCGTCTTGGTTGCCACTTCTCATCTCCTTTACACCATCGACAGGCCATGCCCAGGCGGTCGCCTGGATCTGAGCCGGGTCGAAAAAAAGCAAAAGCGTGGTACGGAACGGACCACGCTTTAGGGCTACCCGGGCAGAGCGCACGACTCCACGGCGTCAGGGTGCCCCGCGAGCGCGATGATGGTAATGCTGGGCTGTGTTCCCGTGTCCCAACAGGCCAGGGCGTGCAGCTGAGCCGGGCCTGAGCAGGACGATCTTGTCCCTCACAGTCGCGTTCCTCCCCACCGCGCCAATTATACCACAACCTCAGGTGACTGCAAGACAGACTCCGGCTACCCTGCCCCTTGGCTCTCTGCCTGTGTGGCGTCCTCTTCTGGCGCAGGCTCTTGAGTCTCTGTGCCTGTCCCGGCTTGAGCTTGGTCGCGCGGTGACGGCGGCACTTCGAATGACTCGGGTTCCGGCTCAGTTCCGATCATCTTGAGGCCCCCGTGCAACTTGCCCCCATCATCCAGCAGGAAGCTGCTGACGGTCACATCGGCCCAGACCGTTCCAGTGGACAAAATCTCCAGGCGGCCATTGGCCATTATCGAACCTTTGGCTTGACCCGAGACCGATACATTCTGTGCCTCGATCTGGGCATCCACGCGCCCCTTCTCGCTGATGATCACGTTGCCTACCGTCTTGATCGAGCCCCGGTAGACGCCATCAATCTTGACAATGCCATCACACACCAGGTCGCCGTGGATGTTGGCCGTGGGGCCAACGATCACTTCGACGCGATCTACTGGAACCGGGCGTTTCTCTCGTCCGAACACGATCCACTCCTTTTTTCCTGCCAGTCGCCCTGGACTGCATGGGCCTGACACGTAATGCGGGGAGCACTGGCACGCCCCGGTCACGGAACAGAGCTCTTGGGCTACCCCGTGTTGCTGATGGCTCAGATTCTACTTCATTGCACACAAAAACGCAAAGCTGTGCGCGATAGCGACGTTGCACGTGTCGCGGCACAAGTGGGCGCAGGATGCCGAGGCGCCTACGTCTGCTTCTGGTATGCCAGGGCGATGGCCTGCTTCTCCTCGTCGGTGAGCGAATAGGTCGATTCCCACCTTTGGAGGGGCTTGGCGTATACACGGGTCACGTCACGGCCGTGAAGGCTGGAGAGAACCACTCCATTGCCGTGACCGTCCACGAGGGCAACAGCAAAGCTCTGG
>JBFFCR010000548.1:0-2265 GCA_041559855.1 Anaerolineae bacterium
GCCTCGACACGACTCACCTCCATTCAGTTAGGTAGCACTCCGATCCACACCTACTACTTGTACCCCATCTTGACTACTGGCGCAAGTCACCCTTGCTTATGTTATCCAGATATTTGGGACGCACCCCCCGGGTGGGATGAGGTCTCTGTCGCATGACAGGGCACCTTTGCCAGAAGCGGTAAGCAATGGTATACTGGACGGCGTTTGTCCGACTCTGGAGGAGGATGTGTCTGTCCTGAGTGTAGTCTATCTGGTGGCAGTGCTGGCTGTTGCCTTCTATGGGGCGAATGCCCTCTTGCTGGCGGTTGTCTACCTGCGCCGCCGCAGGGATCGTGTCCCTGTGGCCCCACAGCCGGAGAACTGGCCATCGGTCACGGTGCAACTGCCGATCTTTAACGAGTTCTACGTGGTAGAACGGCTGATCGACGCTGTGGCACGTCTGGACTACCCGCGGGAACAGCTTCAGATCCAGGTACTGGATGAATCCACCGACGAAACTACCCGGCTCGCCCGGGGGCGCGTTGCATTCCACCGTGCCCGAGGGCTGGATATCCAGTTGCTGCACCGGCAGGACCGCCGCGGCTTCAAAGCCGGCGCGCTGACCCATGGCCTGGTAGGCGCGAAAGGGGAGTTCATTGCCATCTTTGACGCCGACTTTGTGCCCGAATCGGACTTTTTGGCGCGGACGGTGCCCCATCTGGTAGCCCAACCCGGGCTCGCCTTTGTGCAGACGCGTTGGGGATATCTGAACGATCACTACTCCGCCCTGACTCGCGCCCAGACCATCGCCCTCGATGGGCATTTTGTGGTGGAGCATCTGGGGCGCAACCGCAACGGCCTGTTGATGAATTTTAACGGCACGGCAGGGGTATGGCGGCGGCAGGCCATCGAAGCAGCCGGCGGCTGGCAAGCCGACACGTTGATAGAGGACGTGGATCTCAGCTTCCGCGCCCAACTGGCGGGCTGGCAAGCTCTCTATCTACCCGAGGTGGAATCGCCCGCCGAACTACCCCCGCAGATAGCTGCCTTCAAGCGCCAGCAAGCACGGTGGGCCACGGGCCAGGCCCAGTGCTTGCTCAAGCTAGCCCGCCCACTATTGCGCGGGGAGTTGGACCATGATGCAGGCACAGCTCCCGCACTGCGTGGGGATCGAAAGGCCGGCAACCCCCTTTCCTGGTCTGCTCGCCTCGAAGGGGTGCTGCATCTCAGCGTGTGGCTTGCCCACCCCATGTCGTTGGTTCTGTTGCTCCTCACGCTGCCCATGGTGCTGGGCCAGATCCCCATGGCCTTTAACCTGACCATCTTCTGGCTGGTGGCGCTTGGTCCCATCGTCGCCTATGCCCTGTCGCAGCGGCACCTCTATGCCGACTGGAAACGGCGGATGTTGTTCATGCCCATACTCGCCCTGCTGGGCACGGGCATCGCGCTATCCAACACCGTCGCCATCGCGCGAGGGCTGCTCCGCCGGAACCAGGCATTCCAGAGAACGCCCAAGTTCAGCGTCGCGCAGCGGGGCGACCTGTGGGCGGGCAACCGCTACGCGCTGCCGTTCCAGTGGGTCACGGTGGGAGAGCTCGCGCTGGCTGCCTACGCCCTGGTGACGGTGGGTGCGGCCCTGGCAATGGGCAACTACTTTGCCGTGCCTTTCCTCCTGCTTTATGTAGGCGCCTACGCCTATATCGGCCTGATCGGGCTGTACGATGCCTGGGTGAATTGGCAAGCGCGTCCACGTTTGAGCCAGAGAGCGGTTGCGGCAGACTCTCGAGCCAAATGAGTCCTTTCGACAACAGATCTGCCGGGGCCAGCGTCACCCCACAGGCCTCCTTTCTCCGGTTTCATCCAGCGTAACCTTTGTGGTATAATCAGTGCACCGCAGTCTGCTCCTGCCGGATCTGCAGATCCGCAGCGTGCTACTGATAACTGAGATGCCGTGATCGAATGAAGGCTGGTGCGACCGGCTTATGGCGAGTGGTAGGGATACGATGGCACAGATGACTGGCTTGCTCCTGATCCGCCACGCCCTGAACGACTGGGTGGGCGAGCGGCTGGCTGGCTGGACGCCTGGCGTCCAGCTGAATGAGGAGGGCCTCGCCCAGGCGTCCGATCTGGCCCGGCGATTGGCAGAGGTGCCGCTGGCTGCCGTCTATTGCAGCCCGCTGGAGCGCGCCCTGGAGACAGCCGAACCCCTGGCCGGGTCCCGCGGACTGGCGGTGGAGGTGCGCGAGGGCCTGGGCGAGGTGCACTATGGTGACTGGACGGGTCGCC
>JBFFCR010000549.1:0-2260 GCA_041559855.1 Anaerolineae bacterium
CCCCGCCTGTCGCAGCGGCGGCGGGGGTTCGTGCACGTGCATGTACATGGTTGCCACGGGGGTATCGGTGCAGAAGGGCACCTTGGAGGCGAGCATCTCGTAGAGCACGATCCCCAGGGCATAGATGTCGGTGCGGCCGTCAGGAGGTCGTCCCTGAGCTTGCTCGGGCGCCATGTACTCGGGGGTGCCGATGCTGGTGCCGGTGCGGGTCAACTGCTTGGCGTCATAGAGCGCCTTGGCAATGCCGAAATCGGTCAGCAGGGGACGGCCGTCGCGGGTCATCAGCACGTTGTTGGGCTTGACGTCGCGGTGGATCAGCCCCTGCTTGTGGGCATGGTCTAGGGCTTCGGCAAGGCGGATGGCAATGGACACAGCGCGTTCGGGGTCGAGACGCCTTTGCTGGATCAGATCTTTGAGCGTGCCACCGTCGACGTAGGCCATGGCAATAAAGTACTTGCCGTTGGAAGAGCCGGCATCGTAGACGTGAACGATGTTGGGATGGTCGAGATTGGCCGCCGCCAGTGCCTCCTGCCGGAAGCGGGCCACGAACTGCTGGTCGCGGGCCAGCTCGTCGCGCAGCACCTTGAGGGCCACGTAGCGGTGCAGCGATTCCTGGAAGCCCTTGTAGACGATGGCCATGCCGCCCTCACCGATCAGCTCGGTGACGGTGTAGGGCCCCATGCGGGTGCCGATCAATGGATCCACGTTGCCGTCTCCTCCCTCTTATGATACGTGCGTCTCTGCTCTGTATCGAGATCCTGTCCCATGAGCGTTCCGCCACGCTGGAGCAGCGAGTAAAGGGGAACTCGCATGTCCTGGTCCGGGACTGGGGCCCGGCGAGATGGTAGGCCCTCTCCGAGCCACAGAGACCGGGTCCGATCTACGGAAGCATGCATTGCCTCTCATGTAAGACCCTGTGCTCTCAAGTCCGAACCCGCGGAATCGGGCAGAAGAGGTGCCAGTCCAGACGCACGGCGGGCCCTGCCAGTAGGCTCGCCGATCTTGACCTGGGTGCGGATCTCCGGAGCAGGTTCGCAAGAGCATTATAGCATTGCAGCGCTGAAAATGCAAGCCCTTATGTCCAGACTCCACCTACTTTGCGCCCCCCAACTTTCTGGACGGCCTGTCCAGAATCCTCTGTCATCTCGAGTAATCCATCGCGCCAGGCGCCACTCTTTGTGGCAGGACATTCGCTCGGCGCGGACCACAGTCCGCGCCTGGACGCCCAAGGCCGGACTGTGGTCCAGCCTGAGCGGGGTGAAGACGCTGTCATTGTGAGACCTCGCCCGCCTTTGGCGAGAGATCTTGCCCCTTGTGCTGTAGAGATGCCTCACATCGCTCCGCTCCGTTCGGCATGACATCATTCCTTGGCGCCGTTCTTGATGCGGAGTCTCTTGGCATCCAGAAATCTGAAACGCACCCCCACCCACTTTGAGCCTCCCGACTCGCCTGGGTAGAGAAACTGGCGCGGCTAATACATTGTCTTGCCGACCTTGCCACAGCCCTGAGGAAACCGGCTGGTAGCATATCGAATTCGGTGGGAATCGCGCTGTGGCACCGAATGTACAAACCGCTGCGTCTGGGCGTACCGTTTGCCGTGGGGGCGACGCATCCCGGGCAGCGATCTGTACGTGCATGGGCTCAGTCAGACCCCAAGCTACTGTTGTGGCTAGGCTTCAGTGGGGATGCGTCGCCCCTACCCAATTCCCACCGAAATGCATACTCAAGCAACCGGCTGAAATCGTTGACACGGCGTTACGGGTGTGCTATACTGGAACCACATCGAGTACAGCCCGACGCAAGGACGCGGAACCACCGGTGGTGTCGCCATGTAGGCGGCGCCTGTTCAACGCCCAAAGGAGGGAATGCGATGACCGATTCGAACCAACCATCAGCCATCCTGACCATATCCCGTGGTCCCACTGCTGGAAAGAGATTCGACATCGGCGCAGCGCCGGTCACCCTAGGCCGCCACGCTCAATGCGACATCCAGATAGAGGATCGCTGGATGTCGCGCCAGCACGCCCGCATCGCGTGGAGTGGCGCCGGGTATGTCGTCGAGGATCTGGGCAGCACCAACGGCACCTTTGTCAACGGCGAGCGCGTCACCGGATCGCGCGCCCTGAAATCGGGCGATATCGTGCGCCTTGGGGAGGAGGTGGAGCTCGTCTTCCATGTGAGCATGCCGGCGGCCCTGGACGAGCAGCCTTCACCCGCTGGCATGGCACCAGCCGCCGCAAGCCGCGCCGTCCCACCTCAA
>JBFFCR010000550.1:0-2255 GCA_041559855.1 Anaerolineae bacterium
GGTGGTAATCGAACTGGAGCGTGTGGTTGGTGTGCTGAACTGGGCGACGCGCGAGATGGACGATCGCTACAGGATGTTCAACAAGGCGCGGGCACGAAACGTGGCAGCCTACAACCGTGCCTTGCTGGCAAAAGGTGAGAAGCCTTTGCCCTATGTGGTCATTGTCATTGATGAGCTGGCTGACTTGATGATGATTGCACCCGACGAGGTGGAACGCGCGATCTGCCGTATCGCCCAGATGGCGCGCGCTACAGGCATTCACCTGGTCATCGCAACCCAGCGTCCCAGCGTGGACGTGGTCACGGGCTTGATCAAGGCCAACTTTCCGGCCCGCATCAGCTTTGCCGTCACCAGCCAGGTCGACTCGCGGGTCATCATCGACGGGCCTGGAGCGGACAAGCTATTGGGCCGCGGAGACATGCTCTTGATGACCCCGGACTCGAGCAAACTGCAGCGCCTCCAGGGTTGCTTTGTCTCGGACAGGGAGATTTCGGCCCTCGTCCGGTATTGGAAGGGAGCGCGCACGGCCCAGGAGCCATTGGTGCCCGAGGCGGTGGTCCAGCAGCGCATGTGGGAGGAGATCCAGGAGTCGGAGGCGCAGGCTGCGCAGCAAGACGAGATGCTGCCGAAGGCCATCGCCCTGGTACAGGATCAACAGCGTGCGTCGATCTCGATGCTGCAGCGCAGGCTGCGCATAGGCTATTCGCGGGCGGCGCGCCTGATCGACACGATGGAAGAGCAGGGCATCATCGGGCCTGCCCCCGGCGGCAGCAGCGCGCGAGAGGTGCTTTCCCCCGCAGGTTCTGCCCCCGGCGACCCCGAAGCAGAGTTTCTATCCCTACCAGAGGATCCTTCTGACTTGTAGACGGCGTCTCGCAGTGCATGGCAAAACCGTTATCGTGCCCGCACGTCTCCCAATAGAGAAAGGGTTGGGCTGCGCTTGCCTATCCCGTGGATATCTGGTATAATGGCTCGCGTCATCAGCAGGCGCCCTTGCTGAAGGACGAGCGTAGGAAGGTTGTGGCCAATTAGATTCAATCCGAACCAAAGGAGGGGAAGATGAAAAAGTGGCTGTATGCGATGATGGCAGTTCTGTTGGTGCTGTCCTTTGCGGTGGCTTGTGGAACGCCAGAGCCCACCGCGACTCCCGAACCGGTCGAGGCCTCCCCGGTACCGGTCGATTCGACTCCCGAACCGCCGGTGGCCATCAAGGTTGGCATGGTGTCAGACGTGGGTGGCATCGACGATGCCAGCTTTAACCAGAACACCTGGGACGGGCTGGTACGTGCCCAGGATGAGCTGGGCGTCCAGGCGCAGTTCATCGAGAGCCAGGCGCAGGCGGACTATGAGAAGAACATCACCGAGTTTGCGGAGCAGGAGTACGACCTGATCTTCACGGTGGGGTTCTTGCTAGGGGATGCGACGGCCAAGATGGCGCCGCTGTATCCGGATGCGCACTTTGCCGGGATCGACCAGTGGTACGATCCGCCGATCGAGAACGCGACGGCGATCACCTTTGCGGTGGATCAGGCGGCATTCCCGATCGGGTACCTGGCAGCGGGCTGGGCAGTGTTGCAGGATCCGGACGATCCGCAGGTGGGTTGGATCGGGGGGATGGAGATTCCGCCGGTGCAGCAGTTCATTGTGGCCTACGAGGCGGGCGTGGCGTACTATAACGATGCCAAGGGTACGGACGTCCAGGTAAAGGGCGTGTACGTGGGCGACTTTGAGGCGACGGACGAGGGCAAGATCCAGGGTCTGTCGCTGATCGACGAAGGTGTGGATGTGATCTTTGGTGTGGGTGGCAAGACGGGGAATGGTGGTCTTGCGGCAGCCAAGGAGAGAGGCAAGTGGGGAGTGGGAGTGGATGTGGACCAGTACTTCACACTGCCGAACGAGAAGGATGTCCTGATCACGTCGTGCATGAAGCGGCTGGACAACGCGGTGTACGCGGTGACCGAGGCGGAGTTGAACGGGGAGTTCCCGGGCGGCGCGCTGTACGAGGGCACGCTGGCGAATGGTGGTGTGGGGCTGGCGCCCTATCATGACTTTGAGGGCCAGATCCCTGCTGAGCTGACCGCTGAAGTGCAGGCGATTCAGGCCGCCATTGCTGCCGGTGAGTTGTCGACGGGCTGGCCTATAGGAGAGGCTCCGCCGCCGGTGGCCATCAAGGTTGGCATGGTGTCAGACGTGGGTGGCATCGACGATGCCAGCTTTAACCAGAACACCTGGGACGGGCTGGTGCGTGCCCAGGA
>JBFFCR010000551.1:0-2237 GCA_041559855.1 Anaerolineae bacterium
AACCCCGCATATGTGAATTGGGACATCTGTACGGCCTGCGGCGCCTGCACAGAACAGTGCCCCCAGGCGATCCCAGTCGCCTTTGACCGTCACTTGGAGATGCCCAAGGTGATGCGCAGCGGCGCCATCCGGCACGCCGGCACCGGGAAGGCTATCTATACGCTCTCGCCTCAGGCTGTACCCAAGAAGCCGGTCATCGACGTGGACTACTGCACGTGGTTCCAGAAGGGCAAGTGCCGCCTGTGTGAAAAGGTCTGTCCCGTGGGCGCCATCGACTATGAGCAGCAAGCATCGTGGTCCGAGGAACGGGTGGGGGCGATCATTCTTGCCACCGGTTTCGAGCTCTACCCTTTGGAGAAGCTAGGCGAGTACGGGGGCGGGCAGGACCCGGACATCATCGACGCCCTGGCCATGGAGCGCCTGCTGAGCGCCTCCGGGCCGACAGCGGGGGTCGTGCACCGCCCTTCTGACGGCAAAGAACCGAAGGAAGTGGTATGGATCCAGTGTGCCGGGTCGCGCGATCCGGAAACGGCCATGCCCTACTGCTCCAAGATCTGCTGCATGTACAGCGCCAAGCAGGCGATGCTCTACAAACACAAGGTCCATGACGGGCAGGCATACGTCTTTTACATCGACATCCGCTCGGCTGGCAAGCGATACGAGGAGTTCATCCAGCGGGCCATGGAAGAAGACCGGGTGCTCTATGTACGGGGCAAGGTGAGCAAGGTCTTTCGCGAGAACGGCAAGCTAATGGTCTGGGGAGTGGACACGCTGACAGGGCTGCCTGTTGAGGTCGCCGCCGACCTGGTGGTGGTCTCCCCGGCGATGGTCGCCTCCGAGGGCACGCAGGCGATGGCTGATATGCTGGGCCTGGAAGTGGATCCCTTTGGCTGGTGGGTTGAGAAAGAGGGGAACCTGGCTCCCCTGGAGACCACGCGCCCCGGCATCTTTCTCGCCGGCACAGGCGCCGGTCCGAAGGATATTCCAGAGGCTGTCTCGCAGGGGAGCGGCGCGGCGGGTAAGGTGCTTTCGTTGTTCAGCCGCTGGGCCGGACAGCCAACAGCCAGCGAAAGCGCATGAGCGGAAACAGGAGAACGTCAGTTGGCATGTGGCCAAGGTAGACGATGAAGCGAATCGGGATCTTTGTTTGCCACTGTGGAACCAATATTGCTGGCACGGTGGACGTGGAGCGCGTAGTCGAGGAGATCAAGCGATTTCCTGACGTGGTCTATGCCATCGACTACAAGTACATGTGCTCCGATCCGGGACAGCAGCTCATCCGCCAGCGCATCGGAGAGGACAACCTCGATTCAGTCATCGTCGCCGCCTGCTCGCCAGCCATGCACGAGACTACCTTCCGCAGGACAGCCGAGTCCGCTGGCTTGAACCCATACCAAACCGAAATCGCCAACATCCGCGAACAGGCGAGCTGGGTGCATCAGAAGCAGAAAGAGGCGGCCACCAACAAGGCCATCGAGACGATCCGCACCATCGTCGCCAAGGCGCACTATAACCAATCGCTCACGCCGTTCCATCTGCCCCTGGTAAAGAGAGCATTGGTCATTGGCGGCGGCATAGCCGGGATGCAGGCGGCGCTCGACGTGGCTGATGCCGGCTATCCGGTCGTATTGGTGGAAAAGGGCGAGCGTCTGGGCGGTCGCATGGCCGAGCTCTCGGGCCTCTACTTGAACTTGGACAGTGCATCTGATCTGCTTGAGCGCAAGATCGAAGCGGTACGAACGCACACCAACATACAGGTGCTGACCAAGGCAGAGGTGACCGGGGTGGGTGGGTATATTGGGAACTTTGAGGTCCAGGTTGAGCAACGGACCCGCGCATCAGAGGACGAGGCCCAACCCGCCGCCTCGCCCGCAGATCTGATACCGTACACCTTTGACATCGGCTCGATCGTTGTGGCGACAGGCTACGACCTGTACAACAGGGCCCGGCTGGGCGAGTACGGCGGCGCCCGCTTCCCCGACGTGATCGACGGCCTCCAGTTCGAAGAGATGCTGCGGCCCGATGGCCCGACCCTGGGCCAGATCCGCCGCCCCTCTGACAGCCAAGTACCGAGGGAAGTGGTGTGGGTGCAGTGCGCCGGCTCCCGTGACCCAGAACTCCACATGCCATACTGCTCCAAGGTATGCTGCATGTACGTGGCCAAGCAATCGATGCTCTACAAGCAACAGGTGCCCGATGGGCAGGCTACGGTCTTTTACATCGATATCCGAACCCAG
>JBFFCR010000552.1:0-2234 GCA_041559855.1 Anaerolineae bacterium
GCAAAGGTAGCAGCCACCAGGACGGCGATCAGGCGGCGGACCGCCAGCGAGAGCGCCGGGAACGCCTGCCGCAGCAGCGAGCGGGTGACAGGAACGACCAAGGCTACCGCCAGCGCCGCCCAGAACGCGGAGAACAGATTCATCCGGTATGCCACGTCGCCCACTGGTAACAGATGGGACCAGAGCCACCCCGTCATCGTGTACAGAGGATACCCTGTGGGATGGGCGATTCCCAGCAGATAGGGCACAAACTGGAACTCGCCCCCGTCGCCAGCCAGCACCGTAGGCGCAAGGGTAACAGCGTACAACGCAAAGGAGGCTCCGCCCAGGAGAATGGGTATCACTAGATCCAACGGTGCGCGCCGGGGGGCATCATCCATTGAGGGACTATTCCACCCTTTCCCAAAGGATGAGATCTACGGCGACAGCCAGCGTCCGCCGGTCCGGCGCGACGCGCAGCCAGCCATTGTCCGTGCCGGCCACTTCCAGAGCCGTACCCGGCTCTGCCCCCTTGACGCCGATGATGGCGTGGGACCAGCCTGCCGTACCCCTGGGATCGTCCTGGCCGCCGATCCGGGCCAAGGCCTCAACCGCATCCGCGGTCAGATGAGCCGCACCGTCTCCCTGCATTGCGACCACCACGATCTGGCCGTCGGGCACAGCATCGATCATGTCGGCGAGCGCGGCCGATTGCGCCTCGCTTCCGCTGGGGGTCGTGTCGAACCCTCGCTGCTCAAGCAGCTTTCCGCTGCGGGGGTGGATCACGGCAACGTTGTAGCCCGGGCTGTGTAGCGAGCCATCTTGGGCGTCGTCGTCAGTACCGACCATAATGAAGGCGAAATCCGCGGATCCCCCACTGTTTACCTCAAGGTCCACGGGGGCCTGAAGCCCCGTCGCGCCGATTTCCCCGTTGCCAGGCGACACGTCAGCAGGCGCATCCACGCGGTCAAGTGCAAAGCGGATGTCGTTCAGCCCTGCTCGCAGCAAGTCAGCAGGGACCTCCCAGCTAACCTCATCCCAGTCAACGGACATGGCAACTCGCTCGAGCTCGTGCCCGTTGACCAGCAAGCTCACGCCCTGTTCGCTCGCCCCCGGATAGTCAAAGGGCATGGCTGTCATCGTCAGCCGATAGGCTGCCCCGCCAGTCGACGGCAGGAAGACCTGAGCCTCCTGGGCCGCTGCCCAACTGGCCGTCACCCCCTGGATCTGCTCTCTCCCGGCCCACCCCTCACCCAGAGCCATTGCCGTCCTCGCCTCGGACGAACCGAGATCCACGACAAAAGGCTCCGCGAGCGGGGACCGTTCTACCCGATATAGAAGCCAGCCGTCCTGGTCGGCCACCTGCTCCACCGGCAGCACCTCTTCCACATACGCCAGAGCCTGCGCGCGCGTATCCACGTAGGGTGGGCGGCCCGGCACCCCGGGCGCGACGACGACGTAGCGAATGTCATAGAAATCCACAAACTCCTGGGCCGTGGCCCTGTCGGCAGCGCGCCGCTCGGCATCAACCTCGCCGTACCTCTGGATGGAGATCAGTGATTCAAGGATCGGGATCTGCTGAAAGTAGTCAAACTTGAATGGCGGGTTGCGCGAGATGTTGCCCGAGAGCAGTCGTTTGTGGTGGTAGGTCTGGTAGTACTGTGTGCGTGTGTTCTCAGCCCCCTGCACACCAAAACTATTGCGCCAGCCCATGGGCAACTGGAAGATGGTGAAATCGCCCGGTTCCTCAGCTATCTGCTCATAGACCGCCGGGATGCGGGCATCGGTCAGGGGAAGCGGCACGGACCAGTGCTCGAACATGATCAGGGCTGCAAGTAGTAGGGTGCCGCCCGCGGAGGCGATCACAGCTACCCGCGCCCTGCTGCGTCTCAGCTTTGCCAGCAGCCAATACGCGCCGAATCCCGCCAAGACCGCCAGCGAGAGCATCAGCACCACGCTGAACCGGTTCGGCACGCGATTGGCCTTGACCACGGGGATATAGTGCAGGGCAATAAAGGGCAGCGGGACGTTGACCAGCAACCCGTCCAGATCAAAAATGGAACGGCCATTGATCTGCAACAGAGGCCCCAGGCTCAGGACTGCAAATACGACAAAGCCGGTAATCCAGGCTGCCACCCTGCGCCTATACCGCACTGCTCCCACAACAGCCAGGGCCAACCCCGTCCAGCCGAGGAAGACCGTGTTCACGTCGCGGAAGCGCGACGTCCCCTCCTGGGTTTGCCGCAACGTCTCTA
>JBFFCR010000553.1:0-2225 GCA_041559855.1 Anaerolineae bacterium
GATCATCGCTTCCCGATCCAGCGGATCGACGCTGACCGTGACCGGCAGGCGTCCGACCAACTCGGGGATCAGGCCAAACTCCATCAGATCGTCGGGCGTGATCTCGCGCAGCAGCTCGGAGGCCGTCATCTCGCGGCGGCGCTGCCCCTCGCGACCAGAGGCAAAGCCGACCTGGCCCTTGGCGCCGATCCTCTCGGCTACAGCCTTGTCCAGCCCCTCAAAGGTGCCGCCACAGATGAACAGGATGTCGGTGGTGTTGACCTGGATGAACTCCTGCTGCGGGTGCTTGCGCCCGCCATGGGGCGGCACGTTGACCTCAGCGCCCTCGACGATCTTGAGCAGGGCTTGCTGCACCCCCTCGCCCGAGACGTCGCGCGTGATGCTGGGATTATCGCCCGACTTGCGGCCCGTCTTGTCGATCTCGTCGATGTAGATGATGCCCTTCTGGGCCCGTTCGACGTCAAAGTCAGCGGCCTGAAGAAGCCCAAGGAGGATCGTCTCCACATCCTCACCGACGTAGCCGGCCTCGGTCAAGGCAGTGGCGTCGGCGATGGAAAAGGGGACGTCCAGGATGCGGGCCAGGGTCTGGGCCAGCAGGGTCTTGCCGCAGCCGGTGGGACCCACGAGCAGGATGTTGCTCTTTTGCAGCTCGACATCGTCCAGGGACTTGCCGGCCTTGATCCGCTTGTAGTGGTTATAGACCGCTACCGACAGGACCTTTTTGGCGCGCTCCTGACCGATGACGTACTCACCGAGCTTTTGATAGATCTCGCGGGGCGGCGGCAGATCGGCCGTGATCTCTGCCGCTGGAACCTCTTCCGCGCCCTGCTTCTCTTCCTCCAGGATTTCGACACAGAGCGACACACACTCGTCACAGATGTACACGTCCTCAGGCCCGGAGATCAGTCGATCCACGTCCTCGGTGTTCTTGTGACAGAAGGAGCAGCGCTGCATGCCGGATCCCTGCCTACGGCCCATGTAAGTCTCTCCTACTCCTCTGCCTCAGCCGGCTCTTCTTCCTGCTTCTTTTCGTCCAGCTGCTCCAGGGTGAGCACTTCGTCGACGATGCCGTATTCCACTGCGCTCTTGGCGTCCATGAAAAAGTCCCGGTCAAAGTCATCGGCGATCTTTTCCGCGGGCTGGCCCGTGTGCCTGGAAAGAATGCTATGGAGCAGATCCTGCATCCGCTTCAACTCTTTGTACTGGATCTCTACATCAGGCGCATAGCCCCGCGCGCCACCACCTGCGGGATGCATGTGGATGGTGGAGTGGGGTAGTGCGAATCGTCGTCCCTTGCGGCCCGCTGACAACAACACGGTGCCCAGGCTGGCGGTCCAACCCACGGCGATGGTCGACACCGGCGAGCGCACCGCCTGCATGGTATCATAGATCGCCAGGCCGGGATAGATCTCGCCGCCTGGCGAGTTGATGTACATCTGGATCTCTTTGTCCGGGTTCTCCCGGTCCAGCCAGAGCAGTTGGGCCACAACCAAGTTGGCAACTTGGTCGTTGATTGGAGTTCCGAGAAACACAATCCGCTCCTTTAGCAGGAGCGAGTAAATATCGTACGCGCGCTCGCCGCGCCCTGTCGTCTCGATAACCATCGGGATCAAGCTATTCTGCATTGCAAAGCCTCCTATGTTGCGGCCCGGGGAGTATGCAGCCCCTGCGACTGGGGCAAAAGGTCACCGCCTAGCAGGCGCACCGCACGCGGCGCCAAAAGTCCCCCAGGACCTGACTGGGCTCAGTGTACCCCTATTGGCCGCCGGGGTCTGTAAGGTTTCTCCCCAGCACGAGATGCGGCGCAGCCGAGCTATTCTTCTGCGGCAGCCTCGCCTGAATCCTCTTCCGTCCCGGCTTCCTCTTTCCCACCCTCGTCTCCATCCTGGGGTGGCGCCTCAGCCGTTTCCTGCTCCCCATCCTGGGCTTCCTCTGGCTCTTCACCCTCATCCCGAGGCGGCGCCTCGCCCTTGCCGATCTGGGCAACCAACTCCTGAGCTTGCTCCAGGATCGCGTCATCGGCAAGTGACGCCCTCCCCTCGGGGCTCTCTAGCATTTCGCGCATCTGATCAGCCTGAGGCCCGGCCATCTCCACAAGACGCTCGATCTCCGCCTCCAGCTCTTCTTCGTCGGCCTCAAGATGCTCCAGCCGGGCGATCTCCCTCAAGGCCAGGCGCTTGCGCAGGCGCTCCTCGGCCGATGGGCGGAGCTCTTGCTTGTATGCC
>JBFFCR010000554.1:0-2221 GCA_041559855.1 Anaerolineae bacterium
ACATCGTCCGCATCTACGACCTGGGCGAGGGCGACGGCATGCTCTACCTCGCCATGGACTATCTGCCGGGACGCACCCTGGCGGCAGTTATCCGCGAGGAAGGCCCCCTGCCCCTGGAGCAGGTTGCTGACCTGCTCGCACAGGTCGCCGCAGCATTGGACCATGCCCACGGTCGGGGCCTGACGCACCGCGACGTCAAGCCGGGCAACGTCATGGTCAGCGAGGATGGTCACGCCACGCTCATGGACTTTGGGCTTGTCAAGGCCGCCGACCACACCCAGTTCACCGTGCTGTACCGCACCGCCGACAGCGAGCAGTTCACGACGGGTGGCGGCACGATCGGCACGCCGGAGTACATGGCGCCCGAACAGGCGGACCCCACGCTGGGCGAGGTGGGACCGCTGAGCGACCTCTATGCACTGGGGATCATGGCCTATCAGATGGTGACGGGGCGGGTGCCGTTCCAGGCTAGCACGCCCATCGCCACCCTGCGGGCGCACGCCGACCTGGCGCCTCCCCCGCCCTCGCAATGGGTGGAGGTGCCCGACGAGGTCGCCGCGGTGATGCTGCGGACGCTGGCCAAGCAGCCGGAGGAGCGGTGGCCGAGTGCCGGCGCGTTTGCCGATGCCCTCACGGCGGCGGTGACGCAGAGCCAGGCAGGCGCCACGCAGGAAGCGCAACTGGCAGCCCTGTACGCGCAGGTGGAGGAGGCATTGGACGCACAGCAGTGGGCCCTGGCCCTGGGCTTGTGCGGGCAGATCATGGCCCGGGCGCCTGCCTACCGGCAGATCGAGGATCTGTTTGAACAGGCCACCCAAGGCCTCACCCGCCAACGGGAGTGGGAGGCGCAGCAGGATGAGTTGAGCAATCTGTATGATGAAGCCATCGAGTGCATGAGCACCGAGGATTGGGACAGCGCTATCCTGCTTCTGTCAGGTATTGTTGATGCCGGCGAGGACTACGCCTTCCGCGATGTGCCGAAAAGGCTGGCCGAAGCGCGGGAAGCGCAGGCCCGCGCCGAATCTGAACGCCTCGCACGGCTGAAAACACTGGGGGAGAAGGTTGTGGCTACGGCCGAGCAGTTGAGAGAATTCCTGACTGAATGGCAAGAGCTAAAGCCCGACCGTGAGAGCGTCGAGACAGCGTACGGCATGCTGCGCGAGCTCATGCTTCCGGTGGCGGAGGCAGATGGGCTGGAAGGAGAGGAATTGCAGCTCGAGGCCTCCAAGCGAGCGGAGGATCTCCAGCTTCAGGCCAAGGAAAGGGCCCAGACCCTGCAAGAGAGGGTCAAGGCAGCCGTCGATGAGGGCAAAGCTGCCTCCATCAAGACCAAAGAGGACCTGCTCGCCCAGGTGGTCAGGTCGATTCCCATCTGGCAGCAGATCGGCATCGAGATGGTGACCATCCCGGCAGGCGAGTTCCTGTACGGCGAGAAGAAAGAGCGCGTCCATGTGCCAGAGTACGCGATGGCAAAGACACCGGTGACCAATGCCCAGTACAAGGCCTTTGTCGAGGTCACGGGCCACGAGCCCCCGCGTCACTGGAAGGAGGGGCGGATCCCGAAAGACAAGGAGGCTCACCCGGTGGTCAACGTAAACTGGCGTGATGCGATGGCCTTCTGTGGTTGGGCGGGCTGCCGGCTTCCCAGCGAGCAGGAATGGGAAAAAGGGGCGCGGGGCTCCGATGGGCGTGAGTATCCCTGGGGCGATGGTTGGCAAAGTGGACAATGCAATACGTCCGAGGCACATTTCTTTGCCGGAAACACTACACCCGTTGGCCAATACCCCAACGGAGCGAGTCCCTATGGGCTGTTGGACATGGCGGGCAACGTGTGGGAATGGTGTGAGAATTGGTACGATACGGTGCAGAAATCCAAGACACTACGAGGCGGCTCATGGAACTACGATCGGACCTTTGCTCGCTCGGCCATCCGTGTTAAGGGCAACCCAGATGGCCGAGGCACCAACGGCGGGTTTCGGTGTGTGGTTACGCCCAGGTCTTCTCCATAGGTTCTTCGGACGGGCTTCGGAGCAGAGCCTTCAGGCGGAGATACAAGCTAGACATGAATCTGCGACCAGGATGGACAAAGGAGCCACGTTGAGGCATAATAGGCCCATCTCACTCCCTCGAGCACGAGACAGGGCCCGGCACAGGAGCTTCATCCTACGAGGTCAGCTATGACAAAACAGATCGGCAAGTACCAGATCCTCGAAGAGATCGG
>JBFFCR010000555.1:0-2218 GCA_041559855.1 Anaerolineae bacterium
GCGCCCAGCAGCCTGCGACCCGACCTGCCCCACTGGTTGGATGCTGTGGTGTTGAAAGCCTTGACCGAGGACCCCTGGGATCGCTACCAGACGGCGGGAGAGATGGCCGCGGCGCTGAGGCAGCCAGCAGTTCGTGCCCGCCCGCCCGAGCCTGTTCGGCGCGAGCCTGTGCGTCCAGCATCAAGCCGCGGCTGGGTGTGGGCCATTGTGATCATCATCTCCCTGGTTGTCGCGATCGGCTTGGGGGTGGGCATCGTTGCCCTGCTGGATGGCCTGAGCGGAAGCGTGCCACCTGGCCGGGAGGTCACAAGAACCGCAACCAAGCCCCCACCTACGCCGACGGTCACGGAGCCGCCGACACCGACAGCGACAGTTGGTCCGACAGACACACCCGCAAGTGAGCCCATCGCTGTCCAGAGCCTGCCGACCAACCGGATTATCTACAACACGTACCTATACATGGACGAATATACAACGAGCACGATCTGTGGAATGAGGGCAGATGGCAGCGAGCATACCTGCTACGGCCGCGACACGTTTGATCTCAAAGCAGGCGACTATATGAGCGACTACGCGCCTTCTTGGTCGCCCGACGGCCAGTGGGTAGCATTCCAAGCTATCCGGACAGGCGCGGATGGCTACAATCACGGAAGCATCCGCAAGATGAGAGCGGACGGCTCGGGGGTTACCCTTCTTATCGAGGATTCCGAACGACAATATTACGATCCCAAGTGGTCCCCGGATGGCCAGTGGATAGCGCTCACGGCCATGACACGCAACAACAGCTATGATGTCTACAAAATCAGGCCGGATGGAACGGAGTTGACGCTGCTCGCTCATAGCGAGGAACTTGATGAACTCGGATCCTGGTCGCCGGATGGTAGGAAGATTGTCTTCCTCTCAGGGCGGGATGGGAGCCTTGAGCTGTATGTCATGAATGCCGATGGTTCAGGGCAGACGCGCCTAACCCATGCTGGCATAGACGGGGGGTATCCAGATTGGTCCCCAGACGGGCAGTGGATTGCCTTTCCCTCTGAGCAGAATGGTGAGAGAGGCATCTTCTTGATAACGCCCGACGGTTCCGAACTGAAGCGCCTCACCACAGGACCCGACTGGGATCCGGCCTGGTCACCCGATGGACACTGGTTGGCATTCACCTCGGAGCGGGACGGCGACCCTGAAATCTACCTGATGCGATCTGATGGTTCAGAGATTACCCAACTTACCTTCAACGATGCGATGGATGGCAACCCTACATGGCAGCCGTAGCCAAGCTGGGCAGATTCGGGACTGGAGCCTTCAGGCGGAGGTTCCGGCTAAGGCCTCTCCTCCGGGCGTGGATTTGGAGTAGCGCCTTTAGGCGGAACAAGGGCTAACCATGAGCATGCAACCAGGGCAGGCCATACTCAACGGCAAATACCACATCCTCTCCCTCATCGGCGAGGGGGGCATGGCCCGCGTCTGGCTGGCCGAGGAGCCGGGCTTTGGCGGGCGCAGGGTTGCCATCAAGGAGCCCCTCCTTGCCCAGCTTGGCCCCGACGAGCAACAGGAGCTCGAGCGCCGCTTCCGCCAGGAGATCAAGCTCGCCCCACAACTCGAACAGGCCCGCGTGCCCAACGTGGTCCGCACCTATACCGTCGAGCGCTTGCCCGACGGCGCCCAACTGCTGGTCATGGAGTACATCGAGGGCGGCTCCCTCGCCGAGCGCATTGCCGCCCAGCCCCACGGGCTGCCCGTCGAGCAGGCCATGTCCATCACGCTCGATGTACTACGGGCGCTCGATGGCTTCCACCGCCTGCCTGGCGCGCCGGTGCACCGCGACGTCAAGCCGGAGAACATCCTGCTGGATGCGCAAGGGCGGGCCAGGCTGAGTGACCTGGGGCTGGCCCAACTGGCGGGTGTGAGCAGCCGCTCGCAGTTGATGGCCGGTCCGCACCCGGGCACGCCCCTCTACATGGCGCCGGAGCAGGGACGGGGGCCTGATCCCCTGACGCCTGCGGCCGATCTGTATGCCCTGGGCTGCGTGCTCTTTGAGATGCTGACGGGCAAGCGCTACAAGCGGGTGCGTCCGGGGACGGCGCCCAGCAGCCTGCGACCCGACCTGCCCCACTGGTTGGATGCTGTGGTGTTGAAAGCCTTGACCGAGGACCCCTGGGATCGCTACCAGACGGCGGGAGAGATGGCCGCGGCGCTGAGGCAGCCAGCAGTTCGTGCCCGC
>JBFFCR010000556.1:0-2212 GCA_041559855.1 Anaerolineae bacterium
CCCAGTACATCGCCGACCTTCGCGAGGTGAGCGGAGGGTTTGTTGAATACGAGATCGTGGAGCAGATCGAGGTCGATACCTGGCCGATCAAGGAAGATGGCTTTCGCTACGACGACGACATCTTTATGCACAACTGGCGCAAGAGAAGCGGCTGGCACCAGCCTGACATAGCAGACTATGAGATCATCCTCGAGGATTTCGATCTCCTGAAACGGGTCGATTCGGATCAGATTGACGAAGTGTGGATGTTTGGCTTTCCCTACGGCGGGTTCTACGAGTCGCGCATGGTTGGGCCCGAGGCCATCTGGTGCAACGCGCCACCCATGCGCCGCTCGAGCGTGTCACGTCGCTTTGTGATCATGGGGTTCAACTATGAGCGTGGCGTCGGCCCGATGCTGGAGAGCTTTGGGCACCGGGTCGAATCCCACCTGAGGCATGTGTGGCGCAACTGGCAAGGCGAGGATAACCTCTGGGAGCGATTCACCCGCTATGAGAAGCTCGCGCCAGGGCGGGCAGGCTGTGGCACCGTGCACTATGCGCCCAATAGCGAGAGCGATTATGACTGGGGCAACCCGAACAAGGTGCTCAGCAACTGCGACGACTGGCTCAACTTCCCCAGCTTTCAAGGTGTGGCGCGGGTGGTCAACGCCACAGAATGGGGCAGTGGTGACATGCGCGCCCATCACAAGTGGTGGCTGCAGCACCTGCCTCGCGCGGGCGGGCGTACACGGGGCATCCACAACAATTGGTGGTGGTACGCCGTAGATCCCAATGCCATCAAATAGGCGGTATCTCTGCAACCCATGATTTCAGAATCAGGACGGTAGCATGCCCAAGATACTGACCGCCCCGCGCATGGCGCGTTGCATAGGCTGCGACTCGTGCATGCTGGCCTGCGCGCGCATGGTCTACAAGAGCGTTTCGCCTCACAAAAGCGCGATCCAGATCCGCAGCCGTGGTGGCATCATGGGCCGCATGGTAGCCAACATCTGCACTGCTTGCGCTGAGCCGGTCCCCTGCGTCGAGGTGTGCCCCACCAACGCCCTCACGGCGCGAGCCGGGGGCCGGGGCATGGTGTACCGCAAAGCCGAGTGCATCAGTTGCCACAAGTGCGTCGAGGCCTGCCCTGTCCAGGTGATCGGCTGGGATCAGGAAGAGGACAAGCCGATTGTCTGCATCTTTTGCGGACAGTGCGCGCGCTTTTGCCCCCACGAATGCCTGGAAATGTCGGAGGTGGAATGATGTTGCACGGCGACCTGGTGCGCATCCTTCACATTGACCTGACGTCGGGCGAAACCCGAGTCGAAGAGCGGGGTGACCTGTTCCACGACTATTTGGGCGGGACGGGGGTGGCCATGCGCCTGCTGGACGAGTTGGTGCACGAGGATAGGGACCCCCTGGACCCGGCCCAGCCTGTTGTGCTGGCCAATGGCCCGCTGACGACCATCTTTCCGGTAGTGACCAAGGCAGTGGCGGCATTTCGCTCGCCGCTAACCGGCGAGTATGGCGAAAGCCACGCCGGGGGGCAGTTTGCCTCCTCCCTGCGCTACGCTGGCTACGACGCCCTGGTCCTCCGTGGCGCAGCGAAGCACCTGGCCTACCTGGTGATCGATGGCGACCATGTCGAGATCCGTCCTGCCGGCGCACTGACGGGCATGAACGTCATCGAGGCGGGACGCGTGATCCGCGACCGGATCGAAGGCGCCGGTCACCGCAGCATACTCCGCATTGGGCCGGCAGGCGAGGTGCGCTCAGAGCGCGCTGGCATCAACTATGCCAACGTCAATGTCGACACCTTCCGCCACTTTGGACGCCTGGGGCTCGGCGCGGTCCTGGGCAGCAAGAATCTAAAAGCCATCGCCGTCATCGGCCAGAAGCACCTGGATCTGCCGGAGGATAGCCGCACCTACAAGAAGGTCTACGCCGAGGTGTACGACCGCGTGCTCCACACCGACGCCATGAAGAAATATCATGAACTCGGCACTCCGGCCAACGTCCACCCGCTGAACGAACTGGGGGCGCTGCCCACCTACAACGTGCGACAGGGATACTTTGGCGAGGCGGACCAGATCAGCGGCGAGGCCTTTGCCGAAAACGAACTGATCACCAAACGCGCCTGCGCAGGGTGCCAGATTGGCTGCATCCACGTGGCGCTCTATCGCCGCCCCTTTGCCCCCGGTTGGGAATACGAGTCGACGATGGTGGCCTACGA
>JBFFCR010000557.1:0-2199 GCA_041559855.1 Anaerolineae bacterium
TCGTTGGCCATCGAGAACTTCAATGAGCATTTCAAAGGCATCTTTGACGGACACGGACAGGTTCCGACCAAGGGCCTGGTCAACACACGCCGGTTCGCACTTGGCGCCATCTTTGTCTATCAACTGGCCTTGCTCTATCGGTTCCAACATGGCCTCGAACTCAACGTCGGCCTCAAGGCCTTCCTGAAGGCAGCCTGAGGAATTATGACCAAGTCTCAACTAGATTCCCTGCGATTGGCAAGTGTGGGACGGCGTCGTGCTGTCCCGACGGAGGGTGAGACCTTCTTGGACCGCCCTCGCTCGAAGGAGAATCGACATGCTTGCGTGCAGGCGGAGTCTCAAGTTTCTGCTAATGGCCGTGATGTTGGTCACACCGGTTCTCTCGTCCACTGCCGGTGCTTTGCCTGGTTCGCCCAGCCAGACTATGAGTGCCACTCTGGAAACCCCAGAGAACCTGACCGCAGATAGCTATCCCTTCGACGTGGCCGTGGGGGGAAGCTACGTAGTCTGGACCAAGACACTGGGAGAGTTCTGCTCTCCGCCCGGCAGCATCAAGTCGCTGCACCTCACGACTCGTGTGCAAAGCACACTGGTCTCCGACTGTGACATCAACTTGGCCAATGTCGTCGCCGACCACACCCATGCCTACTACGTCGATTGGCTCTCGGATACCGTGAAGCGCATCCCGCTGGGCGGCGGTACGCCCAGCACGGTTGCTTCAGCCTCCGGACTCATTTACCACAGGGCCCTGGCTCTGGACAACACGTATGTCTACTTTGGCGACGACGTGGGCATCAGACGCGTGCCAAAAGAGGGTGGAACCGTTACGATCCTGGCCTCAGGGTACGACAGCTATGAGATGGCTCTCGACTACGGTTACGTCTATTGGACCGAGTGGAGCTTGGTCGCCGACGATGCAATCCGGCGTGTACCCAAGGCTGGCGGGGCGGTGCAGACAATCGTGCTCGGCGGCACTCTGGCGAATCCGCATGGCATCGCCGTCGACGGATCTTACGTCTACTGGACAGAAGAGGATAGCGGAAAGGTCCGGAGGGTGGCAAAGAAGGGCGGGACCATTTTGGACCTGGTCCCCATCCAGCTCAGCTACCAGGCGTATTCCATTGCCGTCAACGATCAACACGTCTTCTGGATAGACAGCACCACCACACCCGGCACTGGACGGATCCGTCGCGTCCCAAAAGGCGGCGGCACCGTCGACAATCTGCTGGCTGGGCTGTCAGGGCCACGCGGCGTCAGCATCTCGGCAAACTACGTATACTGGGGCGACTCGGGCGGCGCGTGGAGGCTTCAAGTGGGTCCCTTCAGAGTCAATCTGCCCTTGATCATGAGGTGAAAGGAGCGGGTACTGCAGGGGCCAGGTCCCGACCCACATGTACCGACTTTGATAGTACATCAAGGTCACGGCTCTGCTGCTGGCTGGCGAGAGCAAGCGCGCCGTCGAGCTCTACGCCCTGACCTCACGCTGCCGCCTCGTGGGCAACTCACGCTGGTTTGCGACGTAGCGGGCAATAGGCTCTCTGAGGTCGCTGCTACTCTGCCCTCCGGCCAGGTCGCGATCCTTCAGCAGCGCGGACGGGCCCGCGACCCGGAAACCGCCGCGGAAGAGCTCCTCGCCGAGCTGCGCGCCTGAAGCAACCAGCCTCACCGGGCACGAAACCAAAGGTCTCACTCCGCCAGTATGGGTGCCACGACCACCCGGAACCCTAGGTTATTGAGTGAGTACCCGGGTGGATCCAGGTCGCGACACGCGCAGCGCACGCCCTTCATATCATCCTTAAATGACCCGCCGCGGATGATGCGATAGACGCTGTCGCCTGCGCCTAGATCCTCGCGCCCATCATCGCCAACGTAGGGGTAGACATAGTCCGCTCTGTCGCGATCCTCGCCCCAGAGAGTCAAGGTCCACTCCCATACATTTCCGCTCATGTCCGCAACACCGTAGATGCTATCGCCTCGTGGCGAACACGCACCAACAGGGACGGTACGGAGCTTGCCGTTGTCCCTCGCACTGCACAGTGCAGCATTATAGGCGTTGCCCCAGGGCCACTCATTGCCATCTGTGCCTCGCGCCGCCTTTTCCCACTCAGCCTCGTTCGGCAGCCGGAAATGATAGCCCGGGGGCAAAAGATCGGCATGCTTCTGGTTGAGCCACGCACAATAGGCCAGCGCGTCATACAA
>JBFFCR010000558.1:0-2194 GCA_041559855.1 Anaerolineae bacterium
AACCATCGGTGTCGGCGTAAGCAAGGAACTTGAGGTTGTCGAGCTTGTTCATGAGCTGGCGAGTCCAGAGGTTCAACACTTGCTGCTGCGCTCGCTTGCCGGCGATGGCGCGGGCAAGCATGGTTTGGACAGCGGCCCAGACCACGCGACCCATGGGCAGGGGCTGTCGACCGGTGTGCTCCACGAGGTCCATAAAGTAGACTGTGTGGATGCCAAAGTAGGCATTGTAGCGGAACATGGGCGTGTTGTTGTACATCTCGAATTCGGGGCCCTGGTTGGCCGTGTGGGTGAAGGTGGCCTTACCCCGCGCAAGCTGCCGGTCGAGGGTCATGATCAGAAAGGCAGCTCTTGGATTCAGGCGCACGTGCTTCTTGCTCATGCCCTCGGCAAACTGGCCAAAGACCATCTGCGTGGGTGAGTTGGCCTGAAGGCTGGAGATCAGGGTGAGATGGGGCAGGCCATCCGGGTTCAGGGTCGCCAGGAGGCCGATCTTCATGGTGGGGCTAAAGGCCTCGATCTCCTGTGGAGAGAATGCGGTCAATACGTCTTCCCTGGTCATTGTCTGCTCCTGGCACTTGCTCAGGCCTACACCTGGTGCGCCTCTCGGGCGATGATCTCGTTCTGGAGCTCCTTGCCGATGCTGGTAAAGTAGGCATTGTACCCGGTGACGCGCACGAGCAGATGCCGGTAGTCCTCCGGGTGGGCCTGGGCCTCACGGAGCAGGTCCGCGTCGATGATGTTCACCTGGAGAGCGGTCCCGCCGTTCTCGACGTAGCCGCGCAGGAAGGCCTTGAACTTGTCCTTGTGCTCGGGATCGCGGATGAGAGACGGGCTAAAGGTCATGGTGTGACTTCCTCCGTTGGGCAGCGCGTTGTAGAATCCGCCCCAGTCCCCACCTCCGTCAGGAGCCCTGCCGCCCAGGGCTTTGCCCACCGAGTTCACGTTCGCGGTGGGCCCGTGGGTATCGGCGCCGTTGGAAGGGCAGAGCGCGTTGGACAGAAACTTGCCCTTGGGTCGCCCGTCAGGACTGGCGGGAAGGACAAACCCGTCCGAGACCCAGTAGTTCCAGCTCAGCATGCCGGGACGAAACTGTCGACCGGTGGCGCCGCTCTTGTGCTTCCAGGCTTCTGCGGTCCAGAGGTCCATTACATGGCGGGCCATCTCGTCGGCCTGAGCGTCGTCCCTGCCGTACTTGGGCGCACGGTTGAGCGCTTGAGCCTGTAGTGTCTCGTGGCCCTCCCAGTTATCAGCCAGGGCGGCGATCATTTCCTCCATGGTGCAGAGCTTGCGGTCAAAGACCAGGTACTTGACCGCAAGGAGCGAATCGACGGTGGTGGCGTAGGTCACGGCCTCGATAGTGCCGTAAAAAAGCTCGGGCCCGCCCTGGGTGACGTCCAGGCCCTTATCCGCGCAGCCGCGCACCAGGCAGGAGAGATAAGGAGTGGGCGAGAAGCGGGCCACCACTTCTTCGGTCCGCTCAAATAGGCGCACAATCTTTTCGACGATGAATCGGGTCTGCTCGGCATAGGCGTTCCAGAACTGCTCCCAGGTCTCAAAGGTGCTGGCGTCGCCGGTGTCCAGGCCCCAGCGCTTGCGCGGGTCTGTCTTGCCGCTCATGGGATCGGTGAAGGGGATCAGGTCGTAGCCACCGGTCAGGGCCAGCTCGACGGCCTTGAGCAGGTTGAGGTTAAGATCCACGGTCCCGGAGCGGTCGTTGCCGACCATGGTGTTCTCGAGGCATCCAACTGGCGCATAGTCGTGGACGTTGGTCTCGTTGATCAGGTGCTCGACGCCCGATACGCGGGCCTGGCGCATCATACCCGCCATGGAGCGCTCGTCAAAGTTGAGGAGGAAGGGAGCGCCCTGGCTGGAGGAGATCATGTCCACAACCTTGTCCAGAAGGGGCTCAGGGCTGCTGCCATGCAGGCGCACGTTGGGCTTGGGCTCGAGGATGGGCGACATCTCGTCGATCACCTCGAGGATGGCGTAGGTGAGATCGTTGGTCATGTCCACGCCGGCGGGGCCCATGCCCGAAAGGGTGATGAGTTGGCCGTATCCCGCGGTGATCCCCTGGTTGCCTCCGACGCGGATCATGGCATCGTAGGCTGTGTTGGCGTGGATCCAGAAACACTTTAGTATCTCTTTGCCAAATTCGCGATCCATGCCCTGTTCCAGCGATCTGGCCCAGAGGGGA
>JBFFCR010000559.1:0-2191 GCA_041559855.1 Anaerolineae bacterium
CCACAAGCTGTACGCCCTGGCGACCGAGGAGAACGACTATGCCAGCCTGAGCGTTCTGCAGTGGTTCGTAGATGAGCAGGTTGAGGAGGAAAGCGGCGTCGGCGACATCCTCGACGCCCTCAAGATGATCGGCGACAAGGGCCAGGCGTTGTACATGCTGGACCAGAAGCTGGGCGCTCGCGAATAACAGCACCAGGCTGCTGGCCTGATTCGGACTAGATGGCGGGACTGTCACCTGTGTGGCGGTCCCGCCTTTGTGATCCGGATGGAAGCAGGGTGCAAGCTGGCCCGCTGATTCAGGCGGAAGAGGGCTCTGTGGGTGAATCAGGCTCGAGGAGGCCGTAGCCGTTCTCGATCAGCTCCTTCAGCCGTTGGGTGAAGCGGGCTGCTGGCGCGCCATCGACTATGTCGTGATCAAAACTGAGGGTGATGCTGAGGAACTCGCGAGCCTCAAGGCGCCCATCGACAAGGGCGGGTCTTTCGCTGATCCCGCCAACCGCGATGGCGAGCGTGTAGAACGGGCGGGTGATTGCCCACCCACCGCCCTCGCCAAACATCCCGACGGCAGTGAGTTGAACCGTGCCAATCGACTGCTTGACCCAATGTGGGTTCTTGAGAAAGACTCTGTATGCCAAGCGCCTGATGAATGCAGGCACCAGTGGGTAGAGCCATAGGAATCGGGCGTACGGCAGGCTCTTCTCCCGCTCCCGCTCTTCCTGAATGGACCGGATTTCGTCGTGGATCTGCCGGTAGGTCCGCTTGTTGGTTGCCCGGATGACGCGAGCGAGGGGGATCCTTTCTCCGCCGGCTTCGATCTCGAACATGCTGGTCACATCGACGTCGTCGAATAGGACGAGCTGCCCTCGCCAATTGCGGTAGGCATGCATGTACTTGTTGCGCTCGACTGCTTTTCCCACACAGGCGATGAGGAACGCGGTGAAGGACAGGGCTTCGCCGGTCCTGGCCTTGTGCTCGCGAATGAACTGGCGGGCATGGGTGACATCAGCGTCGATCAGGCCGTACACGGTGTGCTTGCGTTGGCCCAGATAGAGACTATCGATGTAGATCTGCCGTACCTTCGGAAAGGAAACAACCGTGTACCCGTCCTGCGAACCAGGCATGAGTTTAATCCTCCTTCGGAAAGGGCGGAGTGCATCCCTACACTCGCCGAGGCAGCTTGTTCCTACACCATGCGGTTGAACAGCAAGAGTCTCTTCACCTCGCCGATGGCCCGCGTCACGTCGATCTCGCGAGGACAGGCACCGACGCAGTTAAAGATCGTCCGGCAGCGCCACACGCCGTTGCGGTCGTTGAGGATCTCCAGCCGCTCGTTGGCGCCCTGATCGCGGCTGTCAAAGATGAAGCGATGGGCCTGCACGATGGCTGCCGGACCAACGTACTCGCGGTTGCCCCAGAAGGAGGGGCATGCGGCGATGCATGCTCCGCACAGAATGCACCTGGTGGTGTCATCGATCCTGGCGCGGTCTTCTGGGGTCTGGTAGCGCTCCACCGGAGGGGGCGGATCGTCGTTGATCAGGTAGGGTCTCACGGAGCGGTACTTTTCAAAGAACGACTCCATGTCCACGATCAGATCCTTGACGATGGGAAATCCGCGCAGCGGTTCGACGGTGACCCTCGAACCCAGGTCGCCCACCAGCACTTTGCAGGCCAGGCGGTTGACGTTGCTGATGGTCAGGGCGTCGGAGCCGCAGACACCATGGGCACAAGAGCGACGAAAGGATAATGTGCCATCCTGCTCCCATTTGACCTTGTGCAGCGCATCCAGCAGGCGGTCTGTGGGCTCTACCTCCACAGTGTACTCTTGCCAATAGGGCCTGGCGTCAACCTCTGGGTTGTACCGCTGGATTCGTAGGGTGACTTGCATGGAATATCCCTCCGATTACGATAGGCGCATGGACGGCTCGGACCCTGAGCCGCCCGCATCGTCAGTAGGTACGCGGCTTGGGCTCGAAGCGCGTGATGGACACCGGTTTGTACCTGAGCTCCACGCCCTTCCCGCTGCGATATACCAGCGTATGCTTGAGCCAATTCACGTCATCACGCTCAGGGTAGTCCTCGCGGGAGTGGGCGCCCCGGCTCTCCTTGCGGGCCAGGGCGCTCTCAGCAGTGACCTCAGCCAGGTCGAGAAGGTATCCCAGCTCGAGCGCCTCGAGTAGCTCGGTGTTGAAGC
>JBFFCR010000560.1:0-2182 GCA_041559855.1 Anaerolineae bacterium
ATTGTAGAACAGAGCACGCAGCTCCGGGCCATCACTGAGTCGCAGGAAGTCCATGCGCTCCACCGGTCGGGCATAGCGCGCCACATTCTCGCCCACCAGGTAGTTCACGTCGGCAAAAGTCATCTGGTCGGGCTGGCGAGAGCGTCTGCGGCGACCCAGTTTGCCCACTGAGAGCAATCCCAGGTCAGTCTGTCCCACCCCGACCACCGAGGGCACAATGGCCACGCGCGCTCCGTCCGGGGCGATGCACGCGGCTTTGGTCCCACCGAAGCCTGGATCCAGGCCGATGTTGACTGAGCCACCACTGGTTGGTCTGCTTTCTGCCACGCCATCCATCTATCATCCCCCTTTCATCTCTGACTCACAAGCGCTCCTCGTGAAGCTGCTGCCATACCATTTTCCCGGCCTTACACCGGTAGCAGGCCAGAAATCACTGGGTCATGGAACTCTGCGGATAGCGGTGCCTCCGGGAGTGGTAGAAAACCCCAACCCTGGCACACCGGACAAGGGTCGAAACCGCCGTCATCGGCCTGCAGCCAGCCGGGCTCAATGCTGTAGAAGCAGGTGTCGCATGGCTGGATCTGCTCCACGGCTGCCTCCACGTTGTCCAGTGCTTGCTGCACAGCCTCTTGGATGGCATCCCAGTCGAGTGCCGTCAACTCGGCCTCTAGGTCCTTCATCGATGGCCACTGCTGGCGCAGCCTGGCCAAGGCCTCGGCTTTAGGCATGACGAGCAGGTCCCGTGTCTGCCGGTCGAGCAGTAACCAGTATTCAGCTTCTGCATGCGAATCCCAGACGTTGTTACGCTGGTCAAGCTCCAGATGCTTGTAGCGCAGGGTCAGATACAGCCGCCAGTTGCCATCGCCCGATATTTGCCCATCGCTGTACATCGCCTCGTCGCCCATCGGCGGCCAGTAAAAGGCCACGTAGCAAGCGTCACCATCGTAGCTAAAGGCCCGCTCCCAGTTGCGGGGCAATACACCTACCCGATTTTCTACTTTCATCGGCCTGCCTCCTCTCCTCCTGGTTGCGGCGAATCACTCAGCCCCACCAGGTACTCCATGTCTACAGCCAGCGCCCGGGCGATGCATGCCAGGGTGACGGCCGACACGTTGGGCCGCTGGTTCGCCTCAAGCCGCCAAATGTGGCGAGCAGACACGCCGGACATCCGACCGACATCGCTGACCGATAGTCCTCGCCGTTTGCGCACGTCCTGGAGCCGTGCCCCGTCGAATGTTGGTTCTTTGCCTTTCATGGTTGCCTCATGATTTCGTTTTTGCGTCGTTTCCGACATTGTGATGATGTCCTCCTACACGGAATCGATCTGGACCTGGCGCAACTCGGCGTCCACGAAGGATGCCGTTGCTTTACGGAACAGCAAAGGCACACGGCCGATGGGTCCGTGGCGATGCTTGGCGATGAGGATGTCGGCGATCCCCCGCCGCTCCGTGTTCTCGTTGTAGACTTCATCGCGGTAGATGAATAGGACCACATCGGCGTCTTGCTCGATGCTGCCCGACTCTCTGAGATCGGACAGGAGTGGTCGTTTGTCGCTGCGCGCTTCCACCCCACGGGAAAGCTGCGACAGGGCCAGAATGGGGATGTTCAGCTCGCGGGCCAAGGCCTTGATCCCCCGCGAGATGGCCGACACCTCCTGCTGCCGGTTCTCGTGCCTGCCCTCGCCACGCATAAGCTGTAGGTAGTCCACGACGATCAGGTCCAGCCCCACCTCGGCGTGCAGGCGCCGGGCCTTGGTCCGCGTCTCCAGGGCTGAGATGGCCGGCGTGTCGTCGATGAAGAACGGCAGCTCGGACAGGCAGGCGGTGGCCTTCATGAACCGGCCCCACTCGTCATCCGCGATCTCGCCCCGGCGCAGGTGCTGGGAATCGATCCCGGCCTCCGCGGACGTCAGCCGCTCGACCACCTGCTCGCTCGACATCTCCAGGCTGAAGACCAGCACCCGCTGCCCGAACTTCTTGGCTGCCGTGTGGGAGATGTTGAGGGCCAGGCTGGTCTTTCCCATGCTCGGCCGCGCGGCCAACACGAGCATGTCCGAGCGTTGCATGCCGCCCAGGAGCTCGTCGAGCTTGGCAAAGCCGGTCGGCAGGCCGATCATTTGGCCCTTGTGCTTGTTCAGGTACTCCACCCGGTCGTAGTAGTCACTCACCGCCGACCGCAGTGG
>JBFFCR010000561.1:0-2145 GCA_041559855.1 Anaerolineae bacterium
AGGCCGTGGAAAAGATCGGCGAGTTTGACCTGATCCTGCTGGGTGACGGCTCGGACGACAATTACTCGGGCCAGGTCCCGCCCCGGCTTGCCGAGCTCCTGAACCTGCCCCAGGTCGCCGCCGTCCGTGAGATGGAGGTGCTGGAGGACAAGGTTCGGGCTGTGCGTGACCTGGAGGACGCGCTGGAGGTGGTAGAAGTTGATCTGCCCGCTGTGATCAGTGTCACCAGCGAGCTAAACACGCCCCGGCTGCCGCCTCTGTCTGCAATCCTGAAAGCTGGCCGCAAACCGGTTCATACCTGGGGGCCGGATGACCTTGAACTTGCGACTGACTCGGTTGGGGCGGCGGCCTCTACCGTGGAGGTGCTGAGCAACCTGGCCCCAGTTCAGGATCGCAAGGAGATCATCTTTGAGGATGCAGAGGAGGGCGTCGTCGAGCTGGTGAACGCCCTGGATCGCGAAGGAGTCTTGGAACGATGAGCGGCATACTTGTATACTCTGAGCAGGAATCAAGCGCCCTCGGTTTGCTGACCAGGGGGCGGGAACTGGCTGCCGAGCTGGGCCTGCCGCTGGCTGTAGCACTGCTTGGTGAGGGAGCTGCCAGCAGGGCGGATGCCTGTTTCGCCCATGGAGCGAACCGTGCCTACATCGCGGACGATCCGGCCCTGAAGGTCTTTCAGGCGAGCGTCTACGCAGCCGCCTTGGCCCAAATCGTGGCTCAAGCCCAGGCTGATATCATTCTCATCGCTTCTACCCGGCGTGGTCGAGAACTCGCCCCTCGATTGGCCCAAAAGCTCTCGGCTGGTTGTGTGACCGACGCCACCAGCGTCTCGGTCGAGGACGGACGCCTGGTGACCGAACGCCGCGCATTGGGCGGGAACACGGTTGCCAAGGAGGCCATTACCAGCCCATATCAAGTCATCGGTGTCATGCCCAAGCTCTTTGACGCGGAGCCTGGCGGCGAGAGTGCTGGCGAGATCGTCGAGGTCGCTCTGACACTGGAGCCATCGCCCACCAGGCTGGTGGAGCGCCGCCCGAAGGAAGGCGGGGGTGTCAACGTAGAAGAGGCCGAGATTCTGATCTGTATCGGACGGGGCCTGTCTGCGGAAGGCGACCTGGAGATGATTCAGAACCTGGCCAATGCACTGGGCGGCGTGGTAGGATGCACCCGCGCCATCTCTCACGAGTATCACTGGCTCTCTGAAGAGCAGATGGTCGGCCTGTCAGGCAAAGTCGTGAGCCCCGACCTGTACATTGGCATCGCCATCTCGGGTCAGATCCAGCACACAGTCGGCATCATGGACTCCAAGGTGATTGTGGCCATCAACAAAGACAAGAACGCGCCGATCTTCAAGATGGCCGATTACGGCATCGTCGGAGACCTATACCAGGTTGTGCCCAAGCTGATCGAGCAGCTGTCTTGAGCGGCTCCCTCCTGGAGAGGCCGGGTGGTTCAGGAGTCAAGGCGTACGCATGCGGTGGTGACGCCCAAAGCGACTGTGCACGTGTTGGCTGCTGGCGGACGCCTGTTTTCGAACGGGCGGTTCGCGCGCGAGTAGCGTGAGTGAGAAAGGAGTGTGGCGACTGATGTCAGAGGGGCAGTTTCCCTTCAATCAACCGATAGTGTGGCGTCCTGACAAGGAGTACCTGGAGCGGAGCCGGTTGAAGCGCTTCATGGATCGACACGGCCTGTCTACCCTCGAGGAGCTGATGGACCGCTCCACGACCGATGTCGCCTGGTTCTGGGAGGCAACCTTCGAGGACCTCGGCATCGAGTTCTACGAGCCTTACACCCAGGTCGTGGATCTGTCGCGCGGTATCGAGTGGCCCACCTGGTGTGTCGACGCCAAGCTCAACATCGTCCACAACTGCCTTGACAAATGGATCGATACACCAACGCAGAACCGGGTTGCCATCCGCTGGGAGGGTGAGGAAGGTGCGGTGCGCCTGCTGACCTATCGCGATCTCTTCCGGCAGGTCAACCAGACGGCGGCGGCGCTGCGGGCTGCCGGGCTGGGCAAGGGAGATGCCATCGGCCTCTACATGCCGATGGTGCCAGAGATCGTGATCGCATTCTTGGCCATTGCCAAGATCGGTGGCGTCATCCTGCCTCTCTTCTCCGGCTACGGCCCTGGCGCCGTTGCCG
>JBFFCR010000562.1:0-2121 GCA_041559855.1 Anaerolineae bacterium
ACGAGAAGATCGTCTCGGTGATGATTGCGCCGCCGATGAGGCCGGGGATGGTCAGGGCCAGGATGGTGATCAGCGGGATCAGGGCGTTGCGCAGCCCGTGCTTCATGATCACGATCCGCTCTTTGAGCCCCTTGGCGCGGGCGGTACGCATATAGTCCTGGCGCAGCACCTCCAGCATCGAGCCCCGGGTGAAGCGGCTCCAACCGGCGAGGTTAAAGTAGGCGAGCACCAGGACCGGCAGCGCCAGGTGTCTGAGGCCATCAAGGATCAGGGTCAGGGTCTGACCCTCCAGCTCGGGGTAATGCTTGCCAAAGGTAAAGACGTGGATCAGTGCCTCGACGATGTCGCCCTCCATGCCGATGGAGCGGACGCCGCCAGTGGGGAACCAGCCCAGGGCCACCGAAAAGATGGCCACTGCCATCAGGCCGGTCCAGAAGGTGGGCATCGACTGGCCAAAGAAGGCCAGGGTGGTCATCAGGTAGTCGGTGGCCGAATATTGTTTCACCGCCGAGTAGATGCCGATGGGCACGGCGACGGCCAGGGCTACCAGCAGGGCCAGCCCGGTCATCAGCAGAGTGTAGGGCAGCCGCTGGAGGATCATCTCGACGACCGGCGTGCCGGTCTGCATGGTCCACGAGTTGCCAAAGTCGCCCTGGGCTACGTCGCCCAGCCAGCGGAGGTAGCGCCCCTGGTCAATGACACAGGCGCCCTCGTCTCCGTCGGGGCAGTACTTGCCCGGCAACAGCGGTTTGTCCAGATCCAGCAGGGCGTTCAGGCGGTCGATCATCGACTGGGTGATGCGCGGGTTATTCAGGCACAACATGTCAAAGGGGCCGCCCGGCACCAGGTTCAGGACGACGTAGATGAGCATCGAGATAAAGAATAGCAGGACAAGCGACTGCGCGATGCGCCGGATGATGTAGCTGATCATCGGTGATTCTCCTCCCTGATAATGCCCGGTTCTCCTGCTGCCCCTGCGTCGAGGGGCTGTAGAGACGCCCCGTCGGGCGCCTCTACAGTTATGTTCCCCCCCGATTAGGCGGCTACTTCTTCAGCGTCCACTCCCAAAAGTTCCAGGTGTCGGGCGAGTACTGGGTGGGGCCGGGCTTTAGGTTCTCAAAGCCGACGCGGCCCACGAAGACGCGCGTGTTGGAAAAGAGCGGGATCACCGGCACTTCGTCGGTCCAGTAGTAGAAGAACTCCTTGTAGTAGGGGAAGCGCTGCTCGCGAGAGAGGCTCACCTCAAAGTCCTTCTCGGCGACGGCGATGGCGGCATCGGCGTCCGCGTTACACCACCGCGGGAAGTTCTGGCCGGAGTAGTTGTTTTCGGCAGTGGGGACGCCCTGACAGGTGTACGAGCCGTCAAAGGCCGGGTCGTCGCCGGTGGCTACGGTATAGATGGCGGCATCGTACGAACCGCAGTACAGCGGCCCGCCCGCCTCACAGGCAGAAAAGAGCCCGCGGCCGTACAGGAACTGGATGTTGACGCCCACGTTGATCGCCTTCCACATCTGCTGGATCACCTGGGCCAGGGCCTGGCGGTCGGCGCGGTCGGTGGTCATCAGCGTGAACTCTAGTTTCTCGCCATCGGCGTTGGTGCAAGGTAGGCCGGAGCAGTCCCAGCCAGCCTCGGCCAGCAGCTCGGCGGCCTTGGCGGGGTCATAGGGATAGTGGACATACTCATCGGTGTAGGCCCACGATAGTCCCTTGGGGATCGGCAGATCGGTGGTGCCCTGCTTGCCGTAGTAGAGGGCGTCGACCAGTTGCTGCTTGTCGATCGCGTAGTAGAGGGCCTTGCGCACCAGAACGTCGTCCATGGGCCACTTTTCGACGTTAAAGTCGATGTGCTCCCAGGCATAGCCGGGCATGTAGTAGACCTTGTACTGCCCTTCAGCCTCGATCGGATCCAGGTCGGGAGCGTTGGCCACCGTCAGGCCGCCGGTGGAGCTCATGACCGCATCCACCTCGCCGTTCTTCAGCGCGTTGATGATGGCCGAGGTCTCGCCGTAGAAGCGGAAGATGATGTTCTTGATGGCCGGCTCGCCCAGTGGGAAGGGCAGATCGGACATTTCGAGCACGATCTCTTGCCCGGCCTTCCACTCCTTGAGCACATAGGCGCTG
>JBFFCR010000563.1:0-2107 GCA_041559855.1 Anaerolineae bacterium
ACGATGATGCAGAGGAGCCTGCCGAGGAAGAAGACCTGGCGTACTGCGTGGGCGCCGACCCCCATCCGACAGCCCAGAGGCTGGCCGAGACCTACGATGTGCCCTACGAGCAGATCATGACCTGGTTCTGCCAGGAGCGCTATGGCCTGGGTGAGATCATGCACGCCCTGCAGACAACCGGCGGCAGGGACGGCGATGCTGCTGAGCAGCTATTGCAGCTCAAGACCGAGTTGGGGGGGTGGGGACAGGCCTGGCAGGAACTGGGCCTGATCGGCCGGACCAAGGAAAAGCCCGCAAAAGACGATACCGGCAAGCCAGAGAAGCTGCCCAAGGTCAAACCGGAGAAGAAGGACAAACCGAACAAGTAACGGTCACACCTGAAAGGCGCGTACCCGTCCAAGGCGCCACCCGCCTGCCCTGTAGGTGACACTTTTCGTCGCAATCGCGCTCTCCCCGGCAGATGGGTACTGCGGTACTATGGTCCTACGCGCCCCTGGAAAGCCTAACCAGAGTCATACCAGATTCAAACCAGATTCTTACCTGGGTGTGGTAATCTGTTTTAGTATTATGTCGCAATCGAGCCTGCAGTAACTCCAATCCCTCCAGGCCGCAGTGCGCACCAATAGAGAACAGAAGGAGCAGGCTGTCATGCTGTGCTACATCGATCCTCAAACTGGAGAATTCCTCTGGCGCTGTCCCCTCTGTGGCGAGTCGATTCGCTGCCAGGATCTGCTGGAGCTCGAAAAGCTGGAACAGGAAGGGGCCTGCGAAGGTTGCCGCGCCAGGGAGATCTTTGAGAGCAACCCCGAGGTGATCGGCTTTGCCGTGGATGTGTGGGCCAGTGCGGATAGCTGGCCCCAGAGCTCGTCCTGGATGAAGGCCATTCCTCCGTCGGGCATCTCGGTCCTGGGCGACGACTACCGTGCCTCTACCCTGCGCTACCCGCGGCGCTCCTCCCTCCTGAGCTGGACCGCGGGCTAGGACGGCGTACGTCGCCAAAATCGTCCCCGCCCCCAGCCTTTTGCCCCTCGAATTGACAGCTCTGTCCATATCGGGTAGAATCCACCCGCCGCAACCTACAACGCGGAGAGCCCGCACGCAGATGGTGTGGGCCCCACCCAACCTCAACCGGCTCCTCCTATCACCAAGATTTCAAGGTTGCCCGCGGGAGGCGTAGCACTATGGGACGACGATGGATGGTATGGGCCGTGTCGCTGCTGTTGCTGGCAGCCCTGGCGCCGGTCGCCGGGCCTGGTCACGGCGCGGCACAGGCGCTGCCGGCGTCAGATCCGTGGCAATCCTACCAGAACGCGGGTTTTGGCTACAGCATCGACTACCCGGCAGGGTGGGAGGTTCGGGTAGCCTTTGAGAACTCCGCTGGTGAGCCGTACATCATCCGGCAGCGGATCGCCTTTCGCAGCGCGCGGCAGGCCCAGGTCGAGATCGACGTCTGGGATCGCCATCCGGCTGTGCCCATGGAGCAGTGGTTCCGGGAGGTAGAGGGGATCACCACCACGGTAGAGCAAAACGCGGTCATCAGCGGGCAGGATGCCTACCTGCGCGTCGAGCCGGGCGGGTGCGGCGTGCCGACGACCTATGCTGCCTACGTCCCCTTTGGCGAGAAGGTGTACAAGATCGCCCATCCCAACAGCGGCGACCTGGCGAGCCTGACCGCCTACGATGGGATGCTGCGCTCGTTTGCACTGTGGGCCGTGGGCTCTGAGGCCCGCAGCCAGACCAGCCTGCCAGAGTACCTGCCTGCGGCGCCCCTCACCTGCTCGACCAACGTCTGCCCCAGCACCTGTTGGTACGAATGCACCTTTGCCGCGATCAGCGAGGGCTGTTGCGGGTACCATCCGGTGCCCAGGTGGCAGTGCGCCAAAGAGTGCATCGGCGACCAGCCCGGGGACTTTCAGGGGAACTGCGTCTGGTGGGGAGCCTACACCCGCCCTGACGTGGGCGAATTGGCCAGTGGCAACGCCGAAGATTGGGCCATCTCGGTCAGGAACACGGGGCAGCTCCCGGTGGACCGGACGCCCAAAGTTGGCGACATTGTCGTGCACCCGGGGACATCGTACAACCACGTGGCGTACGTGGTCTGGGTGTC
>JBFFCR010000564.1:0-2095 GCA_041559855.1 Anaerolineae bacterium
TCCTGCCAGGTCGCCGCACTCGGCAAAGCCCAGCATCCGCCCGTCCTGGAGGGTTAGAGTCTGGTTCAGGTGGTCGGTCGCCACGATCCGGTCTCCCTTCTCTGTTGGCCCCAACCCTTGCGGACTGGGGTAGGCCACAGCCCCGCTTCTCGCGCAGATCAGATCCAGTCCAGCGTTTCAACCGTCAGCTCGGACTGCACGTTGCCCGTGTGCGCCGTCGACTTGGGCTCGAACAGCAGGACGTGGACCTCCTCAGAGGCGACCGGGCAGTGCTCAACGCCCCGGGGCACGATCAGGAACTCGCCCTCTTGCACGACAACCTCTTTGCCAGGCAATCCCATGGTCAGAGCGCCCTTGAGCACAAGGAACATCTCATCTTCGGCCTCGTGAAGGTGCCAGACAAACTCACCCTTTAGCTTTGCCAGCTTGACGTATTGCCCGTTGAGCTCGCCCACGATCTTGGGCGACCAGTGTCCGTCAAAGAGCGCGAACTTTTTCGCCAGGTTCACCTTTTCCATCCAGGTCAACCCTCCATTCGTTGCCCGATCTGGCTGCGGACGCGCTCAGCCAGCGAGAGCAGCTCCGCATCACTCACGAGCCAGCGCCTGACCCCCAGCCGCGTCAACATGACCCGGGCATCGAGATTCAGCATCACCCAGTGCATCCCGGGGCGCATCCCTGGCGGGCGAGGCAGGATCCAGAAGTGAATGTGCTTGACCCCATCGCCGAAGGAACACACGTACACCTTGGCCGGATTCAACACGCTTGCCAGCGCCTGGCATGTGACCTGGAGCACGGGGCCCAGGGCAGCGGCCTCCGCTGGGGTCAGCTCCGCCAGATGCTCACAATGTCGCTTGAGCTTGACCACCAGGAAACCAGGTCAGATCACCGGACGCACGACGTTGCCTACGTGCCAATACTCGTCCTCATAGATCACGCCGCCCGGCTCCAACCTTTGGCCAGCCAGGATATCACAGCTCACACAGCCTGAGATCAGGTTTTGGAGCGCTTCCTGCCGGGTCACCTAGCTTCTCCTGGCTCTCCCGGTCTTCCGCTTCTTGCTCCAGCGGTAGCCGCTCAGGGCCAGCAGTGTGATGGCTGGCGCGTAAAAGACCCACGTCAAAAAGACGGTCGTCGCCCTCTGCACCGAGGGTTCCAGCGAGAGATTGAATCCCACCAGATAGTCGCCGATGAAGAAACAGGTAGCCCCCAGTGCGATCAGGTTGGCGTTGACCTTGGGGAAGTAGCGCACGCGCAGCGCCACCCACCCCGTCCACAGCGACAGGTCCAGAAAGAGGGCGTAGATGATGACGACGTACAACATCGGCGATCCCTTCAGGTTTTCCAGCAGGGTCAGGACGAACAGCAGCCCTGTAATGACCAAGACTGCCAGCCCCAGCAGGACATCCCCCACATAGTCACCAATGCCCGACTTGCGGCGGAAGTAGGCCCGGAACCCCTGCCCGTTTCTGAGTGCGAGCAGCACCTGGCTGACGAGGAACGAGAGGATGGCGACATAGTCAAAGACAGGGTCGATCTCGTCCAGCAGGAACATGAGATCACCGGCAAAGATGGCGACAAAGGCCCAACGCAGCTTGCGCGGATCGGCCTCATTGATCCCATCGTCACCGATGCTCAGCGCCAGCAAAAAGATCAGGAACGACGTGACGGTCTTGGCGATCCGCGAGTACGCCAGCTCCGGATCGGCGACGCGGACCAGGTCAAAGTAGTACTGGGTCCAATCAAAGGTCAAGAAACTGGCCGTAAGCAAGATGATCAGACCCAGCAGGAACCAAACGCGCTTCTGTTTCCCCCTCGTCCAATCAGCCATGATGCTCTTCCCCCTCCTCTTGTAATCCTATAGTCTATCTGGTCTTCTCTCAAAGAACACGCACGACAAGCCGGGGTTGCGCGCGCTACTCCATTTTCCCGCCGTACAGCGCGCCGAGCTTGCGACTGCGTTCGGTGTAGCTCAGGATATCGGTGCTGTCGATGTGCTGATCGATCTTGCCCACGCCAAAGGGCAAGGCCAGGACCTCCGGATCCTCGATGGCGTCCCAGATGACTCTGGCGATCTCCTCTCCCCGGATGATCA
>JBFFCR010000565.1:0-2082 GCA_041559855.1 Anaerolineae bacterium
GGCAGAACTCGAGCAGCTCGGAAACATGCTCTCTATTCTTCAGGTCATCCATGCGGATCTCAATCACGCACCTGCCCCCGCATTTACTGCCAGACGCACCCGGTCCCGTGCCTATGCCTCGCCCAGGAGCGAGGTGGGCCGGTCCAGGAGCTCTTGCACGTTCTCGTAGAACCTGCCCATATGCAGCCCGTCCATCAGGGCGTGATGTCCCTGCGCCTGCAACGGCATCATCAGGCGCTCGCCATCGCCGAAGAACTTGCCCCAGGCGAAGAGGGGGACGGAGGGCGGCGGCTGCAGGTGCATGGGATGCATAAAGCTGGTGAACGACACCCAGGGGATCGGCGTCATAAAGAGCCAGTCGTCCCTTCCCGCGTCGGCATCCAGGGATGGATTCTCCTGCACGCGGGCGATCTGCACCGCCGCGGCTGCCCAGAAACGAGTAAAGTCCGCGGCGTACTCGAACATGGCAAAGGTAAAGGTCTCGTCGTCCACCAGGATCGTCGTGCCGGGGTGGACGACGTCGTGCGCCACCACCTCGTTCCCGCGGATGCGGTAGCGGAACTCGGGGATGGCGTTCGCTGCGCGGGCGATCAGGTAGGCGGTGGCCACGGTGAACGACACGCCGCGCTCCTTGACCGCCGGGTAGAAGGCGGTCACGTCCACGTTGGCGCTGATGCCAAAGTACGGGTGATCGAAGCCGCGATAGAACTCAAAGTGCTCGCGCCGCGACCAGGTCTCTATCTCAATGACTCGCATGATGGCCCTCCTCGCATAAGCAAGAACATCTTTCGATGCCGCCTCACTGGGATGCAGCCCGAGGGCGGGCGACGCGAGCCGCTCGTGTGCAGTGCGCGCCCCTAGCCCGGTTCGGCCCGCATCATTTCTTCGAATCTCTCCATGCGCTCGCTGTCCAATGCCTTCTGGATGAGCGTGCTGTCGTAGCCGTTCTGCCGGAGCGCGGAGACTATAGCTGCGGTCCGTTCTTCCATCCCTCGGGCGAAGCTGGTCTGCAGCTGGATCTCCAGGGGCACGACAGGCACGAGGGTACCGGCAAAGGGCACGCACCGGACGTAGGGCCAGATCTCGGGTCCGGCCTCCCAGATCCCGGCGCCATCTTCCGAGGTGGGAAACCCTTCGGGTGCGGCGATGTGGGCGACCTCTACCTTCATGTCGCCGATCTCCCAGCGTCCAAAGTGCCAGAAGAAGCCCCACTCATCGGGGCCGGTGGAAAGGGGCGTCTCGGTGGAGGAGAGCCATTGGGCGTGATCGGTCGGGTGCTCGCAGTGCGCAGGGGTGTAGGCGGACATCAAGGCGGCAAAGCGACGGGTTGTTTCAGGCTCGACGGCCAGAATGTCCAGGTCTCTGGGGGAGACACGGCACCCTTGCAGGGCCGAGGCCACGGAGCCGATGATCGCGCATTGGGGCTCGTCGCTCGCGAATAGGGGCTGCGCGGCGCCAACTACTGCCTCGAGAACAGACTGCCAGGACATCCTTTCCCTCCTGTTGCGCGGCAGGCAACCAGGACCAGGCCGCGTTGCCGCTGCGCCTTGCGGGTCTGTCCATAGTATATCATGTTTGGGGGGCTGGGGCAATAGCGGGTGATGATTCTCGCGCGTCGGCCTCTACGCTGAGTTCAGCACAGGGACGAGGATCATCAGATCATAACCGGCGTGAAAGAGGACAGGGCCCAGTCAGGCCTGCCCTCAGGTTCCCCCTGGCGAGGAAGATCGACCTGAGATCACGCCTGGCGAGGAGTGGGAGGGCCAAGATGACCGGGACGACGTGCAGAAACTGGAACAGCTTGTCCAGGGCGAGCTCCAGCACGGGGTCGGCGGCAGTAGTCCAGAGGTTTAGGACTTTTGTGTTAAGGAAGAGCGTGGCTGCAGAAGCGATGAACAGCCCGTAGACGGCTGGCTCGTAGCGGGCCAGGGTACGGCTTCTCCGCAGGGCCAGAGCTGCGACCGGGAAGAAGGCTGTCAGAGTGACATAGTAGATCTGGCTGCTGTTGGTTGAAAAGACCGACTAGTACGGGCTGCCGAGCACAAAGACGGCCAGCCCGCCAGGCAAGAGACAGATGGAAAC
>JBFFCR010000566.1:0-2081 GCA_041559855.1 Anaerolineae bacterium
CTTTGACGCGGCAGCCCTCACCTCGGTGCTGGTGGACCTGGCCGACGACGAAGATGGCCAGCAACCAGATGTCGATAATCCACATGTGGATGATCCACATGCGGAGGAACCACATGCGGATCATCCACAACATAAGAAGAATCAATCTATGAAGGAGCACCAGGATCCAAGATCCGGCTCCGCCGGACTTGACCCCACAATTGCCGAGCAAACCTCGGACGAGCCCTTCGTCGAGGGCCAGCCACCGGCCGAAGAACAGGGTACAAAAGCCGCCGGCGCCTTCACACCTTGTGACCTAGCCGCGTTCATCGAAACCCACAGCAAGTACAGGTTCCAACAGGGGGGCCAGCACGACCGGTTGCTGCGCATCGTACAAGACCGAGACCGGCAGCACCCAGCACCGAACGACCTCTACCTGGACGAGACGCAGGGGGAGGCGTTCCAGGCCTGGGTACTGACCAAGATCGAGTGGGCCGAGGGCGAAGCGGGGCGCCGCAAGCCGCTCAAGTCGCTGGTGAGCGCCATCTGCAACTACACTCAACCGCAGTTCGGATGGTTCGCCTTCTGGAGTGGCTGGGGAGAACAACGACAAGGAGCGAAGGGTGAACGAAGAGCAGAAACATCAGGCGATCCTGGAAGGGCAAAGGGTGCTGGAGGCAGCCCGCCGGGTCAAGAGAGTAGTGCCGAGCAACGGCACTGGGTGCAGGTGGCGCGCTTCCTGGCCGACGCCAGTAGGCAGGTGGATTGAAGCGAGCCAGGAGGAGCTCGACCGGCAGCCGGCAGCGTATCGTTGCCCGATCTGCGGCCACGTCTCACCCTACGTCTGGGATGGGCTGTCCAGGGCATGGCGGGCAACCCACGGCGAACGGTGCGAGGAGTGCTCGCGTCGGCGCTTCGCGGCAGCAGTGATGGAAGAGACCAAAGCGGCCACGTTGAAGCGCTACAGGCTCGATTCTGGGCGGTATGCGCACATGACGATGGAGAGCTACCAGCCCGACGCCGGCCATCCGAGCCAGGCGGCAGCCAGGGAGGCCGTGAGGGCTATGGTGACCACTTGGGCCAGCGGCGACTGGTCGGCGGGGATCCTGCTGGTCAGCCCCGACGTGGGCATCGGCAAGACCCACCTGGCCATCGCCGCTGCCCGCGAGGGGGTGATGCGCTATCGCCCTGGCATCGGCGAGCAGATCCTGGCTGTGTGGGACATGCCGTCCTTCGTCGACGCGGTGCGGCACACCTACGACGACGGCGGGACGGCTGGTTTGATGCTCAGCGTCCAGCAGCCGGTGATCCTGGTCCTGGACGACATCGGCACTGAGCACGTCAGCCGCGAGAGCCGGTCCTGGTATCAGGGCCTCATGTTCCAGATCGTCAACGCCCGCTGGCTGGCCAGGCAGGCGACCATCGTCACCACCAACCTGGACGCCGACGACCTGTGGGCCTGGGTCGGTCCACGGGTGTTCAGCCGCTTGATCGAGCTGACCGGTGCCCCCGTGGTGATGCAGGGGGTGGACTACCGGCTGGGAGGGACAAGGCAATGAGCAAGGATGCAAGAAGCGAGAAACTGCCTCCACAGAACATCGAAGCTGAGGAAGCGGTCCTGGGCGGGCTCCTGATCGACTCGGATGCCATCATCCGGGTGAGCACGGTGGTACAGCCCGAGGATTTCTACCGGGAGAAAAATGGCTGGATCTTTGGCGCGGCGCTGACACTGCACGAGCGGCACGAGCCCATCGACTTTCTCACCGTCTGCGACGACCTGGAGCGCAAGGGGCAACTCGAGGAGTTGGGTGGACCGGCCTACCTCACCGGCTTGATCAACGCCGTGCCGACCTCTGTCCACGTCGAGCACTATGCCACTATCGTGCAGCGGGCTGCCATCCGCCGGCGGCTCATCCAGGCGGCCGGGCAGATCGCAGCCCTGGCCTACAAGGAGGAAGACGACCTCGACGAGGTGGTGGACCGGGCCGAGCAAGTGGTGTTCAGCGTGTCGTCGGCCCGCCTCTCGCGCAGCGTGGTGCCACTGCGGTCGGCGGTGAGTGACTACTACGACCGGGTGGAGTACCTGAACAAGCACAAGGGCC
>JBFFCR010000567.1:0-2078 GCA_041559855.1 Anaerolineae bacterium
GGCCTCCAGGCTGTGCGCGTTGGTGCTTACACTCGCGTTTCGCTCAAAGCTAAAGGTCCGAAACGTGCGTGTCTCAGGATCCTCAAAGCATTGCAGAATCCGCGGTTCGACAGGTCGTCCGGCCAAGGCCAGCATCCGCACCGTAACGGCAGTTGTGTCCCCATCGACGATGCCAAAGTCGGGGTCCATGCTCACGCCATGCTCGCCCACTGCAGCCGCCAGCTCATCCAGGACTGCCTGGTCCACGAGGGTGGCGTCGCAGAGCGACCAATCGCCAAAGGTCAAATGCTCGAGCACCCAGGCAATCTCGAATATCCGCAGCGGGAAAAAGTGTGGCACCCCGCCCGGCTGCCCTCTCATCTGCTCAAGATAGGCAAGCGTTCCCGCGTCCGCGCCCCTCTGCAGCACCAGGTACGCCGTCGTAGCTGGAGAGTTGGCCACAGCACCATTCCTCGCCACCAGCTCGCCCAGCCGCTCGCGGTCGCCCTTCGCGCCAAGGAATTCCAGCGAGAACGCCACCGACGTCTCGGGCGCATAGATCGCTTCCGTGGGCAGCAGCCTCAACTTGGCCCCCCGGATACGACCGTACCCGCATGAGTGGGCCGGCACGTCGAGCCCAAGCGTGCGCGCCTGCGCGAGCAGCGTGGGGAAGATCAGCTCAAAGCCAACCAACTCAACCGGATCGTGGTGCAGGTTGTGAAAGTGTCGCCAGAGGTATCTCTCGCCGCGCCGGACCGCGTCGATCACCCGCGCTCCCGGCGCCCGCTCACTCAACGCGATGACCGCCATCAGGGTACACAGGATCCGGTCGTGATAATAGGCAATCTCACCGCCCCAACTGCCGTCTGGCCACTGGTGTTCCAGCAGCCAGTCGAGCAGATCCGGCCAGCGTGCCCCGGCGCCATCGTCCGATGGCAGTCGCGCAAGCCAAGCCGTATCATAGGGACTGGCATTCATCCTGCCGCCCAGCTCGCTGACCAGCGTGCGAGCTCTTGCCTTCAGATCCACGACCTATCCTTTCTCGCTCTCAGCCTCAGCAGCCGCCGTGCACGGATCCGGCGACTGTGTCACCTGCGGCAGCGGGTACCAGATTTGCCCGACCCTCACGCCCACCCCCAGCGTATTGTCCAGGTTGGCCCGATAGAACCTTCTCATCGCCTGCCACTCCCCTGCCCCCAGTGGCGCATAGTCCGCATCCTCGCCGCGCCTGCTGTACAAGTGATCGTATAGGATGGTCCGCAGCTGGCGCAAAGTAAGATAGGGCGAGGGACTGACCGTGAAATAGAGATCCTCGCTACCTGTGGCAACCAAGGGCATGTCAAAGGCGCACGGCTTGTCAAACCCAATGAACAGGCTCACCGGTTCCACATCCTCCCCATAGTACATCCGCACCAGAGCTTGCTTGACCGGCAAACGTCCGTGCTCGGAGTGATACTGGACCGCAAGGGCGCCGACCGTCTCTGCGGCATCGTGTGCGCACACCCCAAAGAAGAGCCGGTAGCGATTGTGCGCCGCAGTGCGGGACGTTGCTTCGTCAAAGAGATCCGAAACATAGTCATACGCCGTCGAGGCAAAAAAACGTCGATAGTCGCCGTAGAAGCGCACCCGCACACCATAGTCACGGTAGAACTCCAGAAACCCGGGATCCGTCGCCAGCAGGACCAGTCCCTCCGTGGCCATCTTGGCGTACTCGTCGCCGCGCTCAAAGAGATCCGGTCCAAAGATCGGCGTCAGGAGTGTGCCTACCCCGTGATCGAAAAAGAGCCGGTACAACTCGATATGGCGCGCAGCCGCCACATCGCAGTACGCGGCCGCCCAGTCGGCTCCCTCTGGCACGGCATGCTCCAGCATGAACCAGCGCCGCGTGCCATTGATCGGAAAGACACACACCATCGGCCCTGATGCTCTCACCAGTTCCGCGACCTGCGGGGTCGACAGGCCCTGAAATGCTTCCAGATCCATGGCCTACTCCCGCCACCTGGGTGAAAAGCGGCCTGTGCGTCCCATATAGTCGGCATAGTCTGGCAGCTTTTCCAACAGCAGCTCCTCTTCCTGGCGCGCTGCCCTCGGGAAATCGA
>JBFFCR010000568.1:0-2053 GCA_041559855.1 Anaerolineae bacterium
GGACCAGGAGCAGTGCGACAAGCTGCTCGAGATTCGGGACCAGATCCCTGCCGTGCGGCGTGTGTTCTATTGGGATGACAAGGGCTTGTGGAGCTACGAGGAGCCCTGGCTGCTCAGCTTTGGGGAGGTTCAGAACCTGGGACGTGCGCTGGACATTGAGCAACCGGACCTCTTTGAGCGCTCGGTAGAGCAGGGCTGCGGTGAAGACCTGGCCATCTTTTGTTACACCTCGGGCACCACAGGTCTGCCCAAGGGGGCCATGATCAGCCACAGGAACCTCCTAGCTGGCTGCGACCTGACCATGCAGGTGGACCCTCGGCTGGATACGGACGAGTACATGTCGTTCCTCCCCCCCGCCTGGATCACCGAGAATGCTCTGGGCTTGGCTGTCCACCTGCGCACCGGCATGGTAGTCAACTTTCCGGAAGCGCCCGAGACGGTGCAGCCCAACATCCGCGAGGTCGCGCCACAATCGCTGCTCTTTAGCGCCAGGTTGTGGGAGAACATGGTGGCCATGGTCCAGGTCAAGTTGATCGAGAGTACCTGGCTCAACCGCTCATTGTACAGAATCTTTATGCCGGTCGGCTACAAAGCTGCCGGGCTGCGTTTCGAGGAGCGCAGATCGGCAGGGTTGCCCTTGCGTCTCCTGCACACCCTGGGCGAGCTTGCCGTGTTCCAGCCGTTGCGCGACAAGTTGGGACTGGTCAACGTCAAATCCGCCTACTCTTCCGGGGCGGCACTCAACCCGGACGTTATCCGTTTCTTCCGCGCCATCGGGGTCAATATCAAACAACTGTACGGCTCGACCGAAGCGCAGGTGCACACCCTGCACGTCGGCGACGACGTGAGGTTCGAGACGGTGGGCGTCCCCCCTCCGGGGATGGAGATCAGGATCGCGGACGACGGCGAGATCCTGGTCAAGGGCCCGACAGTCATACGTGGCTACTACAAGGACCCCGAGGCCACGGAGAAAGCGTTCTTCATCGACCAAGAGGGTCAGCGCTGGTATCGCACTGGAGACGCAGGCTATATTGATTCGGTCGGACACCTGATCTACCTGGACCGGGTGCAGGAGATGCTCACCCTCTCCAGTGGCGAAAAGTACTCGCCGCAGTACATTGAGGGGCGGCTCAAGTTCAGTCCCTATATCCGCAACGTGATGACGGTTGGCGGTGAGGACACCCCCTTTGTGACGGCGCTGATCAACGTGGACTTTGACAATGTCGGCCGCTGGGCGGAAAGACGGGGACTGGCCTACACGACCTTCGTGGACCTCTCGCAAAAGCCCGAGGTGTACGAGTTGATCCGGGAGGACATCCAGCGGGTCAACCGCGCCCTGCCGCCACCGGCCCGCCTACGCAAGTTCGTGCTACTCCACAAGGAGTTTGATGCTGACGAGGGCGAACTGACCCGCACGCGCAAACTTCGGCGGGGACTGCTCGGTGAACGCTACGGCGATATGATCGCGGCGATGTATGGCGGCGACGATCGAGTACAGGTGCAGGCTGCCGTCAAATACCGCGATGGTCGCGAAGGGGTCGTTCAGACTACGGTACACGTCGCGACGCTGTACGATGAAACGGATGGAGTGATGGAGGGAACAACCTCGTGAACTGGCAACTGGTGCCCCAATTCGCCATCACCGGTCTGCTGTTGGGTGGACCAATTGCTCTGAATGCACTAGGCCTGGTGCTGATCTTCAAGTCATCGTACGTCTTCAACTTCGCCCAGGGCCAGATGCTGCTCGTAGGGACCTTAGTCACTTGGTGGCTCTCGGTGGAAATCGGTCTGCCCCTGTGGCTGGCTGCCCTCCTGGCACTTGCCTTGTCCGCGCTGCTCGGTCTTGCCATCGAACGCATGGCGCTGCGCCCGATGACCGGCCAGCCTTTGCTGTCCATCATCCTGATGACACTGGCCTTGAGCCAGGTTCTGCAGGGGCTTGCCCTGCTACTCTTTGGTGGCATACAGCGGAACTTCCCGCGGATTTTTCCGGCCTCGGATCCTTACCGCTTCACCTTGCCGTTCACCTTCAATGACCAGCCCATCAACGTGA
>JBFFCR010000569.1:0-2047 GCA_041559855.1 Anaerolineae bacterium
TGACGTACTTGATGTCGCCCTCAGCCCGACGGCAGCCTTCCCATTTGCGCCCGGTGGGGAAGCCCGCACCGCCCCTGCCGCGCAGCCCCGATCTCTTGACGGCATCCACTACCTCCGCAGGCTCCATCTCAAAGAGGGCCTTCATGAGCGCGCTGTAACCGCCCAGCGCGATATAGTCCTCGATGCGGGTGGGGTCCAGCAGGCCGTTGATCCACAGGATCTCCCGGCGCTGTAGTTTGTAAAATGGCACATCCTGTTCGTGTACGATCTTTTCGCCAGTCCCGGGGTCCTCGTAGAGCAGGCGCTCGACTACCTTGCCGTTGATCAACGTCTCCTCGACGATCGTTGGCACGTCGCCGATCTGCACCCTCTGGTAAAAGATCCCCTCGGGCTTGATGACCACCAGCGGGCCGCGCTCGCAAAAGCCAGGACAGCCGGTGGAGAGCACCTCCACCTTGTCCGACATGCCGCGCTTGGCCAGCTCTTCCTCGAATGCCTCAATGACGCGGCTCACGCCGTAGGCCTGGCACCCGGTCCCGGCGCAGATGGCGATACATGCCCGTTCCGGGTCGCGCTCGCCGATGAGCGTCTCGCGCAGCTTGGCAAGGTCGTCGGGACTCTGAATTCTCTGCACTTCTGGGCTCATGCGCGTGCTACCTCCAGGCCAATCCAATCCCCAGATCTATCCCGCTCACTCGTCCCCCGTTCCATTCCCGTCTGTTTTCTTGATCCTCTCCAGGAGCCGGCTGGCCTTGACCGAGGTCATCTGACCGTGGTATTCCCCGTCGACGACGACGATGGGTCCCAATGCACAGGCTCCCAGGCAGCCGACGGTCTCCAGGGTCCATTGCAGGTCCTCATCGGTCTGCCCGTCCTCGATGCCCAGCTCTCGCTCGATGGCACCCAGGATGCGCACGGCTCCACGTACGTGACAGGCTGTGCCCAGGCAGGCCTGCACGATGTGTTTGCCCCGCGGTTGCAGGCTAAATGCCCTATAGAATGTTGCCAGGGCCATCATCTTGGACAGCGGGATGTCCAGCTTTGCGCAGACGTATCGCAGATCCTCCTCGGGCAGCCAGTTGGCTTCAGTCTGGATGTCCTGCAGGATGGCGATTACGTTGGCCGTCTCTCTGTTGTGTCGCTCCAAGATGGCATCCAGCGCGGCAGTCTCTAGCATGATTACGCCTCCGCTGTCTGTCTGGCCGGCAGGTAGGCCTCGTTCCGAATGGGACACTCTGTGACGCAGATCCCGCAGCCGGTGCATTTGTCGGCATCCACGCTCCGTGCCTTCTTGCGGATGCGCGCCCGGAAATTGCCCGCCTCACCCTGAACCCATTCCACCTCGGAGAAGGTGAGCATCTCAATGTTGGGATGGCGGGCCACGTCTACCATCTTGGGCGTCATGATGCACGCCGAGCAGTCGAGGGTGGGGAAAGTCTTGTCCAGTTGTGACATGTGCCCGCCAATGCTCGGCTCCCGCTCGACCAGGTACACCTTGAACCCGGCGTCGGCGATATCCAGTGCGGCTTGGATACCGGCAATGCCTGCACCTATGACCAGAGCCGATGGCTGTGTTCCATTCTCACTCATCTGCTGCTCCATAACCGGTTTCGAGACATCAGTGTGGCCTTTCGCCCAAAGCTGTCAGCTCGTCCTCGCGGAATTCCTGAACCGGGGCGGCCTCGTCGAGGCTGCGCCCGGGGTGATAGTCAAAGATAGCCTGGGCCTTTTGGCCCACGGCGCGAAAGATGGTGCCGACCGAGATGTCGACAGGACAAACCTCGCTGCAGACGCCGCAGCCGATGCAACTGGTGACCATGTGGTTGAGGCGGGTGAGGTGGAAGAGAAGGGTGTCGGGCAAGAGACGGACGGTGCCCTTGCGCTCGGCCCACTGGAAGAAGAGCTGGGACTCGTGCTCGAAGGTGGGGGTGCGGAAGATGCACTCGCGGCAGTAGCAGATGGGGCAGTTGATCATGCAGTTGTGGCAGCGGATGCAGGCGGAGAACTCGTGCAAGAGACTGTCGATAGAGTGGACGCGGTCGCGGAA
>JBFFCR010000570.1:0-2047 GCA_041559855.1 Anaerolineae bacterium
CTGTGGTCCGCGCCGAGCCTGAGTGTCCTGCCACAATGAGTAGCGTCCTGCGCTATGGAATACTCAACATGACAGAGACTGCCTTTTGGGACAGCCCCGGTGCTTTGGCACCGAGCAAACGTGAACAGAATGTAGCCGATGTAGCTCATGCAGAGCAGCCGAATAGAACCTGCAATTGGAATGGAACCTTCAGCCGGAGAAACCGCCTAAAGGCTCGACTCCATCAAGGATGATGGGGTGGCGGGGCGGGTCGCTACGCCTGATCTTTGTCAAAGTCGACAAAGCGGTAGCCGACGCCGCGCTCGGTGAAGATGTAGTGTGGATCGCTGGGATCGGCCTCGATCTTTTTGCGGAGATAGGTGATATAGAGCCGCAGGAGACCGGTCTCGTCACGGTATTCGTAGCCCCAGACCTTGGACAGCAGCATTTCGTGGGTCATCACCCAGCCGGCGTTGTTGACCAGGTGGTAGAGAAGGCGGTACTCGGTGGGGCGAAGGCCGATCCGCTCGCCGTCGACAATGACCTCGCGCTGGCGAAAGTCGACCTGGAGGCGATCGTCAATGCGGATGGCGGTCTTGGCGACCGGAGAGGGCATTTCGGCACGGCGCAGCACGGCACGGATCCGGCTGGCGAGCTCGCGCGGGCTGAAGGGCTTGGTGACATAGTCGTCGGCGCCCAGCTCGAGGCCGCGGATGCGGTCCTCCTCGTCGCCCTTGACGGTGAGCATGATCACCGGCACGGTCGAGATCTCGCGCAAGCGCTCGAGGGTCTCAAAGCCATCCATCTCGGGCATCATCACGTCGAGGACGACGAGGTCGGGGAGCTCGTCGCGCACCTTCTCCAGGGCCTCCATGCCGGTGCTGGCCTCGGCGACCTGATAGCCCTCCAGCTCGAGGTTCATGCGCACAAAGCGCACCATGCGCGATTCGTCATCGACTACGAGGATCAGCTTTTCGTCAGAGGGAGCCATGGACACTTCCTTCCAGGGTGAGTTGCTGCAGCGACTCACCTTCTCGGCAACGTGAACATAAAGATCGAGCCCCGCCCTGGGGCGCTCTCGACCCAGACCCGCCCGCCGTGAGCCTCTATGATGGCCTTCACCAGATAGAGCCCGAGGCCGGTCCCCTCGGTGCGGCGGTGCAGGCCCGTCTCCACGCGGTGGAAGCGGTCAAAGATGCGGCCCTGCTCTTCCGGCGGGATGCCAATGCCCTGATCGGCGACATAGACGGTCACGCCGCTCCCATCCACGCGGCCGCCGATCCAGATGGTGCCACCCGCGGGCGAGTACTTGACGGCATTGCTGACCAGGTTGGAGAGCACCTCGCGCAACCGCTCCGGGTCGCCCCAGACGGGCGGGAAGTCACCAGGAAAGTCGGCTTCAAAGGTGTGGATCTCGGTCTGGGTGCGAAAGCCATCGACCACCTTTTCGACCAGGCGCGGCAGGAGGACGTCGGTCGGCTCGAGTTTGAGGCCCCCGGCCTGGATCCTGCTCGCCTCCAACAGGCTGTCGATGAGATGGGTGAGGTGGTCCGCCTCCTCGGCAATGACGCCCAGGCTCTCGCGCATGGTCTCTCGATCCCAGTCGGCATCCTCGCGCAGGAGGGTCTCGGCATAGCCCTTGACCAGGGCGACCGGGGTCTTGAGCTCGTGGGAGACGACGGAGACAAAGGTTGACTTTAGTTCCTCAGCCTGGCGAAAGCGGGTGATATCGACGACGTTAAAGATGACACGGGCGAGGTCGCCCTTCTCATCGTAGAGGGGGGTGGCCGAAATGCCCACGGTGACGGGCGGGCCGCCCCGCCGGACGATGTCACCTTCCACATAGGTCCGGATCTCGGCGGCCGACGCTCGCTGGGGCGCGGGCTGGGGCAGGGACACGGGGTTGCCCTGCCGGTCTTGCAGCGCCAGGACCTCGGTGGACGGCCGACCCAGGGCTTCCTCGGCAGGCGAGCCGGTCATGCGCGCCAGGGCCCGGTTGTAGACCTGCACCTGTCCGGCCGCATCGACGATCATGACGCCGTCGGCGCTGTTCTCGATAATGGTGGAC
>JBFFCR010000571.1:0-1995 GCA_041559855.1 Anaerolineae bacterium
AGGCCGACGCTGGACATCGGGCTCGCCTCCGACACCCTGCACGCCATCATGCTCGGGGAACTTGGACTCAAGAAGGCGGTCGCCGGCGGCTTGTTGGAGGTTCGCGGCCCCGTATGGAAGGCCAAAGCCCTGGCTGACCTCTTCCAGCAGGCACAGGAACTCTACCTTGGGGTGCTCCGCGAACGGGGGTGGCCCCAGCAATCCAAGGAGTGAGCAAGATGCCCTCACAACACACTGTTTTCGAAACCGATCGATTGCTGATCCGCGCCGCAACAGAGCAGGACGCTGGCCTGTTCTACGAACTGTGGACCGAGCCACGGGTGATGGTCAATATGGGCTTCCCGCATGGGCTGCGGATCACGCAGGAGGAGATCGAAGAGAGGCTGCGGAAACCATTCGAGTCCGAGTTCGAGCAGCTGCTGGTGGTAGAGCTCAAAACCACCGGGCAGGCCATCGGCGAATGCCATATGCATCTGCCGAACGAGGAGGGGATCGCAGAGACCGACGTCAAGCTGCTACCGGCCTTCTGGGGACACAATTACGGCGTGGAAGTCAAGCGAGGCTTGGTGGGCCATCTATTCAGCCACACTGCCTGCAGGGCCGTTGGGGCATCGCCCCACGTGGGCAACATCGCCTCGATCAAGATGCAGGAAGCGGTCGGCGGAGTGCGTGTCGGCGAGGGGGTATACGAGTTCCCCGAGTCGATGCGCGACTATACCACGCCCGTGCACCACTACTTCTATCACGTATACCGGGAGCATTGGGAACAGGAGCAATCACAGGGTTAGATCTCCAGGCAGACTTTAGGAAGGAAACGGAGCAGGGAAAGCAAAGCAGCGGCTGGAGAAGAGGGAAGGAAATGGCAAAGAAGGTTCTATCAAGCGTGGACATTGCCTGGTTGCGTATGGAGGATCCGGCAAACCTGATGATGATCACCGGCGTGCTGGTGTTCGGCGCCCCGATCGACTATGAGCTGCTGAAAGCGACCATCGAAAAGCGCCTGCTGCGGTTCGACCGCTTCCGCCAGCGAGCCGTCCGGCCTGCATTGGGCACTCCCTATTGGGAGGATGACCCTGATTTCGACCTCAGCTATCACCTGCAACCAGCCACCCTACCATCTCCAGGCGACAAGGCAGCGCTTCAGGACACAGCCAGCCTGCTGGCGAGCACACAGCTTGATCCCACCAGACCACTGTGGCAACTGCACCTCATCGAGCAGTACGGGGAGGGCTGCGCCCTGATCTGCCGCTTGCACCACTGCATTGGCGATGGCCTGGCGTTGGTCCACGTGCTCCTCTCTCTGACCGAGACCGAGCCCGACTCCTCCTGGCCCGTCATGAAACCGCAGGCACAGCGCCAGCGCCGCTCAAATCCAGTGCGCAGGTTCCTCGCTCCGGCGCGGACGGCATTCAAGGCCACACGCACCACCACCGGTATCTTGCTGGATCAGGCCCGCGAGGTCCGCGCCGACCCAACTCACGCACGGGACCTGGCCCTGGTTGGCGTCCGGGGCACTGCGGCCCTGGGTCGCCTGCTGTTCCTCTGGCCGGACCGCAGGACGATTTTCAAGGGCCCGTTGCACGAGCCCAAGCGGGCTGCCTGGTCAGCGCCCATCCCCCTGCAAGAGATCAAGTCGATCGGCGGCGAGCTGGGCGGCACGGTCAACGATGTGTTGCTCACGGCGATGAGCGGCGCTCTACGCCGCTACCTGCTCGCGTGCGGGGAAAAGGTAGATGGTTTGAATTTTCGCGCCATCGTCCCAGTCGATCTGCGCAAGCCCGGCACCGAAGAGGATCTGGGCAACAAGTTCGGGCTGGTGTTTCTCGCGTTGCCGGTCGGCATCATTGAGCCCGACGAGCGACTTGCCGAGCTCAGACGGCGGATGGACGGCCTCAAAGGCACGTTGGAGGCACCGGTAGCCTATGGGATCTTGACCACTATTGGCGTGCTGCCCGAAAGCCTCCAGGGCGTCGTGGTGAACATCTTTGGGACCAA
>JBFFCR010000572.1:0-1985 GCA_041559855.1 Anaerolineae bacterium
ACCAGTTGCGGCGTATAGCCCACCGTCCAGTTGTCCCGGTAGTCTGTGGTCGTTCCGGTCTTGACTGCCGCGGGCCGGGTGAGCTTCAGGACGCTGCCCTCGCCAAAGGACGGGATGCGGGCCTGGTCGTCGCTCAGCACATCGGTGATCAGGTAGGCAACCCGCTCGTCGAGGACCCGGCTACCCAGGCCGGGCTCGGGCGACCAGAGCACAGCCCCTGCCTCGTCCTCCACCCGGCGAATGGCAACCGGTTGCACGGCATAGCCGCCGTTGGCAAAGGCTGCATAGGCAGCCGTCTCCTCCAGCAGCCGCACCTCGCCGCCACCCAGGGTGACCGACAACCCCAGCATCTGCTGGTCGTCAAAGGTGGTCATGCCCAGGCGTCGTGCCAGGCCGGTCATGTTCGCCACGCCGATGGTGTCCAACACCTTGACGGCGACGAGATTGTAGGACGAGGCCAGGGCCTCGCGCAGCCGCACCGGGCCGCGGAACTGGAGATCATAGTTCATGGGCACGTAGGCTGTGCCCTCCGCGGTGACAAAGGAGGTGCGCACGTCGAGGATCATCGTCGCCGGTGTCAGGTTCCCTTGTGCAAAGGCCGCCGCGTAGGTAATGGGCTTGATCGAGGAACCGGGCTGGCGCAGGGCGGTGGCGCCGTTGACTGCCCCGCTGATCCGTGTGGAAAAGTAATCGGGACTGCCCACCATGGCCAGGATCTCTCCCGTGCCCGGGTCGAGGGCAACCAGGGCTGCGTTGCGCACGTTGTGCCCCCCCGGCGGGCAGTCGGTCTGCTGCCCGTCGCACTCGGCCAGGCGCGACAGCCGGTAGCGCATGATATCCCGGGCGGCATCGTTCAGGTCGAGGTCCAGTGTGGTATAGATGTGCAGCCCACCCTGCTCGACGCGCTCCAGGCCCAGTTCCTGCTCCAATATGCCGCGGACGTACATCACGAAATGGGGGGCGCGGATCTCAAAGGGTGCCGAGGCAAAGTAGAGCGTTTCCGCCCTGGCCTGGCGAGCCTGCTCCGTGGTGATGTACCCCTGCGCGACCATCAGGTCCAGGACCACAGCCTGCCGGGCCTTGGCGCCTTCCAGGTTCTCGATGGGATTGTAGTAGGCCGGGGCCTGGGGCAGGCCAGCCAGCAGCGCAGACTCGGCCAGATCGAGGTCGCGGACCGGCTTGCCGAAATAGGCCTGGGCCGCCGCCTCGACGCCGTAGGCCATGTTCCCGAAATAGATCTCGTTGAGGTAGAGCTCGAGGATCTGGTCCTTGGAAAACTCTTGTGAGATCCGCCAGGCGAGTGCCGCCTCGCGCAGCTTGCGCCTGAGCGTTTGCTCGTACCGCTCCTCAGGGCTCATGAGCAGGTTGCGGGCTAACTGCTGGGTGAGCGTACTGGCCCCGGACAGGATCTCGCCGCCGCGCAGGTTGATCCACACAGCCCGCAGGATGGCCCGGGCATCGACTCCTGGATTGCTGTAGAAAGTAGCATCCTCGGTGGCAATGAGGGCTTGGCGCAGGGCAAGGGGCACGTCGCTCAGGGGGACGGGCGAATGACTCCCGGTGTGGGGTGGTGGCATCTCGTAGAGCAGGCGCCCGTAGCGATCATAGATCTTGGAGCTTGGGGCAGAGGCATAGGCATACGGGCTCTGGTCGCCCGATGCGGTGAGACCATCGAGCGACGGCAGGCCAGCCAGCAGCCAGGTGGCACCACCCCCGGCGACCAGGAGCAGGCCTACGACCAGGACCAGGGCCACCTGTAGCAAGCGATGGTGCGCAAGCGATCTCATGGAATGCACTGTCTCTGCGAACTGTGTCTTTCCCATTCTACGCGGATCGGCTCCCGGACGCTCGATTATCAGGCTGCGATTGGCCCACGGATCACCATCGCTTGGCCTGTGGCGTGTCCATCTCCGCAGTGGATCGGTCTAGTGCCCAGGACTTGAGGTGAAGCGCGCGCTGGCGGGAAGATGAGTCGCGCAACTTGC
>JBFFCR010000573.1:0-1951 GCA_041559855.1 Anaerolineae bacterium
CTGCGTCGCAATACCGGCACCCAGGAGCACCAGGCCACCGGTGCCCATGCTGACCACGGTGACAGCAAGGGGCTCCAGTTCGCCGCTGCGGTTCACGTGGCGACCCAGGATCGAAGAGAGGGCATTTGCCAGCACACCAGCGATGGCAACCAGGAGACCGATCAGTTCGCCCTGGGGCACAAAGAGGGGATAGAAGTAGGCCAGCACGCCCGCCAGGTATAGGCCGGTACCCGCCCACTGGACGGAGGCAGGGCGCTCGTGCAAGGTAAAGATGCCCATCAGGGCGACAAGGATGGTCGTAAAGCTTAGCATCAGGCTGACGGTCATAGCTGGCAGGTAGTACAGGCTGACGAACTGGGCACCCTGCGTGAGGGAATAGAACAACAGCCCCAGCAATAACAGGCGCGCCCAGCCTTTTGCAGGTAGCTTGCGCAGTGGCTGGAGCTGGCCCGAGCGCGCTGCGAGGGGAAGCAGGCAGAGAAAGGCCAGCGTGTAACGCAGCCCGGCAAACGTCAACGCGGGGAGGTCCTCCAGCCCGATTTTGATCAGCACCCAGGAAGTGGACCAGAGAAACGTGACGAACAGCGCCTGCAATACGGCCTGCAAGTGCGGCGGGCGATTCTTGAGCAATTCGTACCTCGTTTCCGACCCGGAACGCCAAGACCGCTGTGTAAGGTGGTCAGATCCTACCTGATGAGACGACGAGAGTCAAGTTCGTGATGGCGACGAGGAGCCCGGTACCGAGCCGCCCCGTGCCGGGCCGGGCTGGGAGAATAGCACGTATGTTTGACAATCTCTGCAAAATCGCGTATAGTGCAGATTGATACTGCAGCTTGCGTCCTCTGGTGGAGACGTATCGCTAATCTTCTCGGCGGGGATCTATGGAGATCGGAACGGTTCGGCAGATCGACATAAATGAAGAAATGCAGGGTGCGTACCTGGATTATGCCATGAGCGTCATCGTGGCGCGGGCGTTGCCCGATGTCCGCGATGGACTGAAGCCAGTCCATCGACGCATCCTGTATGCCATGCACGATATGGGGCTGCGGCCCGACCGGCCATACAAAAAGAGCGCGCGTATCGTCGGTGAGGTCCTGGGTAAGTATCACCCCCACGGCGATGCCGCCGTGTACGAATCGATGGCCCGTATGGCGCAAGATTTTAGCTTGCGCTATGTGCTGGTGGATGGACAGGGTAACTTTGGTTCCATCGATGGGGACAGCCCGGCAGCCATGCGCTACACCGAGGCCCGCTTGGCAACCGTCGCCGAGCAGATGCTGGCTGACATCGATAAGGACACGGTCGACTTTTCGCCCAACTTTGACGATACCCTGACTGAGCCGGCTGTCTTGCCTGCCGTGTTGCCCAATCTGCTGGTAAATGGGGCGTCCGGCATCGCCGTGGGCATGACGACCAGCATCCCGCCGCACAACCTTGGTGAGGTCGTCGACGCCCTGCTCTATTTGATCGACAACTATAAGAAACTGGACGACGTGACAGTCGAGGACCTGACTCGATTCATCCAGGGTCCGGACTTTCCGACCGGAGGCGTGATCTATCGCTATTCCGGCGAGGACGGCGATGGTGATCGCCTCGATCTGATCCGCAACGCGTACGCTGTGGGCAGGGGCCGACTCAAGGTGCAGGCCAATGTCCACATCGAGGAGATGAGCCGCAACCGCAACCGCATTGTGGTCACCGAATTGCCCTACCAGACCAACAAGACACGGTTGATCGAGCGTATCGCTGAATTGGTGCGCGACAACAGGATCGAGGGGATCACGGACCTGCGGGATGAGTCGGACCGGCAGGGGATGCGCATCTGCATCGAGATGACGAGGACGGTGGAGCCGCGCGAGATCCTGTCGCAGCTGTTCAAGCTGACGCCGATGCAGTCGACCTTTAGCGTGGCCATGCTCGCGCTGGTTGACGGGGAGCCACGGCTGCTGCC
>JBFFCR010000574.1:0-1933 GCA_041559855.1 Anaerolineae bacterium
CTTCGCGATCGGTTCGGACTCACAGGCACCAAGATTGGCTGCAATGAGGGTGAGTGCGGTGCTTGCACCGTGATCATGGATGGAAAGGCCGTTCTTTCGTGCCTCATTCCCGCGATGCGCGCCCAGGGCAGCCAGATCACCACGATCGAGGGCTTGAGCGATGGGGACGGTTTGCACCCACTGCAGCAGGCGTTCGTCGAGTACGGTGCCGTGCAATGCGGCTATTGCATCCCTGGGTTCATCATGTCAGCCAAGGCCCTGCTGGACCAGAACCCCCACCCAACACGTGAGGAGATCAAAGAGGCAATCGCGGGGAACCTGTGCCGCTGCACGGGTTATGTCAAAATCCTGGAGGCTATTGAGTCGGTTGCGGCTCAGGGACGTTAGCGCACGGGGGCGCCACGCGTGGAGGGAGAAACAGGTATCGGTCTTTATGTTCACATCCCTTTCTGCCGGGCCAAATGTGCCTACTGCGACTTTAACTCCTACCCCGATCTTGACAGCCTGCACGTTGACTACGTAGCGGCCCTCGGTCAAGAGATCGCCCAGTCGCCCCCCCTCTCTGTACGGACGATATACATCGGAGGCGGCACGCCAACACTGCTGCCAACCCATCTGCTATCCGCCATCATTGAAGCTATCAAGCACAGATTCTCCACTCACCTAACGACTGAGATCTCGGCAGAGGCCAATCCACGCACAGTGTCCTCGGAGAAGCTGGCCACACTACGTGCCCTGGGTGTCAACCGCCTCAGCCTGGGCGTGCAGAGCTTCATCGAGGCAGAGCTTCGGTTGCTGGGCCGTATCCACAGTGCATTCGAGGCCGCCCAGGCCTTCGAGGTCGCCCGCCAGGCAGGCTTTGACAGCGTGAGCATCGACCTCCTCTACGGCCTCCCCAAACAATCCCTCGCCTCCTGGCGTGCCTCTCTCGAACAAGCGCTTGCCCTGCACCCAGACCATCTGTCGCTGTATTCGCTTACCGTCGAAGAGGGCACACCCCTCGCGGCAGCTGTCGCCCGCGGCAAGTTACCGGCACCAGACCCAGACCTCGCCGCTGATATGTACGAACTGGCACAAGACATGCTGTTCAGTTCGGGATTCTTGCACTACGAGATCTCTAACTGGGCCCGGACGACGGACTTGATGTGCGAGCACAACCTGATCTACTGGCGCAACGAGCCCTACCTGGGCCTTGGAGCCGGGGCCCATTCCTGGCTAGGTGGACGGCGCTGGTCCAACTCGCCTGAGCCGCGGGCTTACGTCAAGCAGGTACGCAGTGGCCAGCACCCTATCGCCGCCGAGGAGATCATCGGCAGTCAGACGGAAATGGGCGAGACCATGATGATGGGGTTGCGGTTGATCGGCGAGGGCGTGGAGCTGGCGCGATTTCAAGAGCGGTTCGGATTGGATCTCCGCACCAGGTTCGCTGATGAGATCCAAGAGCTCACCCATCTGGGACTGATCGAGCACGACGAGCAGCGGGTCATCCTTTCACCGCAAGGGCGTCTGCTGGGCAACCAAGTCTTTCTCCGCTTCATTGGGGATGGGTAGCCATCCCGCAAGGAGCCAATGATGGAACAATACGATCCACTGGCGTCTGTACAGGCCGCAGGTCCACCGGGAACCATTTCCCTCATCTATGGCCTACCCGACCCTGCCACCTTCCCAGCCGACGACCTGCGCCGTGCAGCTGACGAGGTACTGCGCACCCGTTCGGCCCTGGCCCTTCAGTATGGACCCGAGCAGGGCTACGGACCATTGATTGATTACATCAGGCGAAAACTCGCCAGAGATGAGGGACTGAAGATAGAGCGCCAACACATCATGCTCACCGGTGGCTCAGCCCAAGCGATTGACCATCTCTGCACGCTCTTCACCAGGCCGGGCGACATCGTCCTCGTCGAAGCGCCGACCTATCACGAAACCCTGCAGC
>JBFFCR010000575.1:0-1925 GCA_041559855.1 Anaerolineae bacterium
CCTCAGCCGGCGCTCGCGGATCGTCCTGAACAGATACAGCGCATAGAAGGGAATCCAGGCTGTGCTCCACATGTCGTAGTGGCCGATGGCGGCATACACCAGGCGGTAGGAGCCAAAGGCATAGATGAGCCCGGCAAGAAAGGCAGCCAAATACACGGATGATGCGCTACCCTGCCTTTCCCAGGCTGCGCGCTCGCCGTTCTCCATTCCCCCCCGGGCCGGATCAAGCAGGGTCTCGACCAGGACAAAGACGCCATAGCCGCTGAGCACGGTAGCCAATAGAAAGGTCAGGTTGCTGATGGCAGGCAGGGACAGGAACGGTTGCAGCGGCAGCGAGATGAGGGCATTGAAGAGGTTATAGGTATAGAGCACCAGGCTGATGCCCAGCGGGTAGAAGGTGTGCGTCGAGTAGAGAGGATTCTGCCCCAGATCGAACAGCGAATAGCGCAGCCACCAGGAGTTCCAGATAAAGGTGTATTCGTCAAATGCCCAGGTGGCGCTGCCCGGCACGTGGGTGCCCAGGTAGCGCACCAGAGGCCAGGTAGCCGCCACAGCCAGGACAGAATACAGGATGACTGCGAGGACGTGTGCCAGCGTTCGGCGGTGCAAGATTCGTGTCATAGTTAGCTCAGAGAGGCGCAGGGGAAAGGGTCAGGCGCGAGACCGGATCCCTCACCCCTCTTTCACACCCACCACATACCGGTGATGAGCCCATATCGCCTTGATCCGCCACGGGATCGGCGCTCGATCGAGCCAGGCGTAGCGCATCACACGGTCATAGAGATCAGGTTGCTGGCCCAGGTAGTAGGCCATCGTGCTCCATTGCCAGGAATCTCCGCTAAACTGGCCCTCCAGCCTCCGCGACTTGATGCCCAGCCGCTTTAGCACCTCAGAAGCGGGCATGACCGTATCAGGCCAGGGGGGCACGTCGAGCACACCCTGGCGCACGATGCGCAGTCCGGCTCCCTCCAGCACGCGGCGAACGCGGCCAATGTCAGCCCACTTTTCGTCCACATAGTTCACAAAGTCGCGCTCCAACAGAACCTTGCGCATCAGGTACCCCACCTGTGCGCGATTCGGCATGGCCACAAACACGATCCGCCGCGAAACGCGTGCTAGCTCGCGGAGGAGCAACTCGGGTCTCTGGGAGCCTTCCGGCGTGCCATCAGGCAGGTGCCAGAGGGCAGCCCAGTTCCAGGCCAGGTCGAACGACCCGTCGTCGAAAGGAAGCTGGTCCCAGCCGGTGTGATGGACAAAGCGCGCGGGTAGCTCCAATTCACTCCAGATACGCTCCACGGCAGCCAGCCGCTCATCGTGGTCGTCTGCCAGCGTGACATCCAGTCCCGCCTGAGCCAGCGCCACACTATTGATGCCCGAGACGCCAGCCATGCCAAAGAGCGGCGCTTCAAGCACCGACTCCAACCCGAATTCCTCGCGCAGCGCCAGCAAAAAGTCGTTGAGCACGAACCGCTCGTAGACCAATCCCAGCCCCTCATTGTAGTCACTGAGATAGCGCTTCCAGGTAGGTTCCGCCATATCGACACGTTCCACCGGGCAGGTTGGGGCTCACAGACGGCCCCCGATCCCGGTGATTATACCATCTTATAGGCATCGAAGCCAATTCCCTCCAAACCCTTTACAGCGACCCACCTCTATGGTACAATGCGCCGCGAGGAAATGATGAAGGTCTACGTCGGCAGCCTCGGCTGCAAGCTCAATCAGAGCGAGATGGACACCCTGGCCGGGCAGCTTGCCGCAGCCGGACACCGGGTTGTGGCCGCCCCCGCCGAGGTCGACCTGTGCGTGCTCAACACGTGCGCTGTCACCCACGTCGCGGCTCAGAAATCACGGCAGGCGCTGCGCCGCCTGCACCGCGAGAACCCCACCGCCCGGTTGGTCGCCACAGGCTGCTATGCCCAGCTCGC
>JBFFCR010000576.1:0-1917 GCA_041559855.1 Anaerolineae bacterium
TGGACGCGCCTGTCAGTGCAGCACCGTAGGTATTCGTCTAACCGGCGGCGCATGCACAAGGCCGCGCCGACCAAAGGGCCGGGCTCTGAACGATCATGGCCCGCAGGTTGTTCTTCTTGTTGAGACATGAGAACAGGAGGGAAAGCGATGTCAGAAACAAGGGAAGTGAAAAAGAGTGTCGTCGTCGATACGACGCCCGAACTGGCCTTTGAGGCCCTGACTCGGGCCAGCGAGCTGCGGGAATGGTGCAGCGAGCAGGCCTGGACCGAAGTCCGTCCCGGCGGTCGCTACGAGATGCGATGGAACTCGGGCTACCGCGCCGATGGCAACTTCGTCGATCTGGACCCGCCCCATCGTGCTGCCGTTACCTGGCACGGCACAGGAGAGCCGGGCGAGACTGCCGTAGAGTTCAGCGTCAAGCCCGTCGACGGAGGCGTGAAGGTGACCGTCCTCCACCGGGGCTTTGGTCCTGGACCAGAGTGGGACAAGGCGGTAAAGGCCTCGGATGAGGGCTGGAGTGAGGGACTGGAGAACCTCAAGTCTGTTCTGGAGACTGGGGTGGACCTGCGCCTGGCCCGCCAGCCGTTCCTGGGTATCAACCTGGACTTGCTCACGCCCAAGCGGGCGGCGGCAGAGGGCATCGCCGCCGACGAGGGCATCTATGTGCTGGACACCGTCGAAGGCAGCGGGGCCAGGGCGGCGGGGCTGGGCAAGGGGGACGTGATCGTGTCCCTCGCCGGCAGGGAGACGCCTGGCTTTGCCGAGTTGGGCGCTGCCCTCCGCGCTTGCCGGGCCGGCGACGTCGTTGACGTCGACCTGGTGCGCGGGCAGGAGCGCGAGACGGTGCAGGTGACGCTGGGCTCCCGTCCCATGCGCGAGGTGCCCGCCAGCGCCGGCGCATTGGCCGATCTACTGGCTGAGGGGCAGGCCGGGGCAGCCGCCGAGCTTCGCGCCGCCGTGGAGGAGGTCACAGAGGCGCAGGCCGAAGCGCAGCCTGGCGAAGGCGAATGGTCGGTCAAGCAGACGCTGGCCCACCTGTCCGAGGGCGAGCGCGGCTTTCACATGGTGATCGTGAACGTGGCCCTCAACGGCTGGTTCGATGCGGGGCCGGTCTATCCTGACCAGATCCCGGGCCGGCTGGATGCCGTGTTGGCCGTCACGCCCACGCTTCAGGGCCTGGTAGAGCGGGTCATCACCGACCAGGCCGAGACGGCGGCCCTCGTGCGGGGCTTGCCCCAGACGGCGCTAGAGCACAAGGCCCGCTTCCGGCGCATCTCCGACTTTTGCCTCTCGGGGCCCGATCACACCCGCGAGCATATCGATCAGATCAAGAGGGCCATCGCCGCAGCGCGCGCCTGATTGCATTTCATCACGCCTGATCGCTTTTCATCAGGCCTGATTGCACTGTGTCAGGCTCGATCACGCCTGCCGGACCCCTCTCCTGGCCCGCCGCAATGCGTCGGGAGAGGGGAACCGGGTTCCTGAGGGGGCACCATGCCCGGCTTGATACCGTGAGCGCCTGCGGCTCCCGCACGAACGTCGCGCAGAGCCGGGGAGAACCTGTCTTCGAGGAGGGACCATGGGGTCGCCATCGCTGAAGCAACTGCTCGCCATCGGCCGTTCCCTGGGCATCGGGGTCGTCGTGGCTCGCGCGGCCTATGCCCTGCGCGGGTGGCTGGACAAGGCCCGTTCCCCGGCGGGCGTCCCGCGCAAGGAACGACCCCTGGGGGACCTGCTCTCCCACGAGGTGGAGGACCGGGCCGTGCATTTGGCCTGTAGCAATGGCGCCCTCTACCTGGAGGTGATGGCTGCCGATCTGATCCGTTTGCGCCTGCTGCCGGCGGGTGTTGGCATCCCGGGCCCGCCTTTTTCTTACGCCTTGGACCCGGCTGGCTCACTCGCGCCAGGCGGGCAACA
>JBFFCR010000577.1:0-1908 GCA_041559855.1 Anaerolineae bacterium
ATGTTGAGTGAAGTGAAACATCTCGTTTCTGTTCTATTTGGATCGATTCAGAGACCTCTCAGTCTCTGCGCTCCTTCGGGGTGACACGTTTGGGACAGCCCCTGCTTGGATCGATCTGTCATCCTCATGACGGTCAGAGTTATCCGGCCCGGGATTGCGATCCCATCCAGCCAGAGAAGATGACAAGCCTTCCTGGATGTGGTATACTGCGCGCACGAATGAGGGTACCATAGTGCGCGTTCTCCTTGTCAATCCGAAATCGAGATTGCCCATCGACACCCGCACCTCTCCGCCGCTGGGGCTGGCCTACCTTGCGGCTGTCGCAGAGCAGCGGGGTGATGTTGTGCGCGTCCACGATGGGGATGTCGAAAGCACCCCACTGGAGGCGATCGTCCGCCAGTTCCGCCCTGCGGTGGTGGGCATCACGGCCAACACCACCCAGATCATGGCTGCCTGGCGCGATGCTGAACTGGTCAAATCGATGGGCGATGCAGCTGTCGTCCTGGGTGGGCCCCACCCCACGACGCTTCCCGAAGAATCCGCGGCCAAGCCGGGTGTGGATGTGGTGGTGCGCAGCGAGGGCGAGGTGACCTGGCTAGAATTGCTTGCTGCCTTTGAACAGCGTCAGGCCCGGGACGCTGCCTCAGATTCCCCAATTACTGCCGGTTTCGAGTCCATTGCCGGGATCACATACCGCGATGAGCAGGGCACCCCGGTCAGCACGCCCGACCGTCCGCCTATCCCGGCAGAAGAGCTCGACAGCATGCCCTTTCCGGCGTGGCACCTGTTCAGCCTCGATCTGTACACAAACCTCCAACCTACCGTGGATCGCGTGGAAGGCCGTAGCCTGCCGATTCTCACCTCGCGGGGCTGCCCCTACCGCTGCAGTTACTGCTCGCAGATCGGGCCGCGACGGTGGCGGGCCAGATCGGCTGAAAGCGTCGTGGCCGAGTGGCGCTGGTTGATCCAGGAGCAGGGCGCGGCCGAGATTGGGGTCTTGGATGACTCGTTCAACATCGACCGGCAGCGCGTGCTGGAGATATGCGGACGCCTGGTGGACGAGGGCTTGAATCAGGTGCCGTGGATCATGATCAACGGTATCCGCGCCAACATCGCTGACGAGACGGTGCTGGGCGCCATGAAAGGCGCGGGCTGCATCCGCGCCGCCTTTGGCGTGGAGAGCGGTAATCAGGAGATCTTGAATTCTGTCGTGGACAAGCATCTGACGCTGGATCAGGTTCGCGCCGCATTCAAGGCAGCGCGCGCTGTGGGCATGGAGACGATCGGATTCTTTATCGTCGGGCTGCCGGGCGAGACCGAGGCGACGATGGACGACACCATCCGCTTTGCCTGCGAGCTGGATCCGGTGGTGGCAAACTTTTCTATCGCCACTCCCTTCCCCGGCACAGAGATGTACGAGACGGTCAAGGCCAAGGGGCGGATCCTGGCCGAAACGTGGGACGATTTTGTCTTTTTCGAGGGCAAGGCGCGTTTCGAGATGCCGGGCCTGCCTGCTGAGCTGGTCGAGCGCAAGTGGAAAGAGGCGTACCGTCGCTTCTACCTGCGGCCCAAGCGGATTGCCCGGACGCTGGCACGCAAGGAGACCTGGCTGCGATTGCCGCGCACGGCGCGCATGGCGTGGCGGACAGTGGTGGGATCGACATGAGCGAAGATAGGATTAGATGCAGCGTCGGCATCACTGCCTACAACGAGGAAGCGAATATCGGCCGGCTGTTACAGGCGATCATCGACCAGCGGCTCTACGAAGTCGAGATCACCCAGATCGTCGTCGTCGCCTCTGGCTGCACCGACCGCACTGAGGAGATCGTGCGGGAGTACATGGATCGGGAGCCCCGCATCGAGCTCCATGTCCAGGAGAGGCGCGAGGGCAAGACGTCGGCCATCAAC
>JBFFCR010000578.1:0-1891 GCA_041559855.1 Anaerolineae bacterium
CACATCAGCCACGCGCACCGTGACCCGCAGCGACGCCCCCTCCCCGCCCAGGATCTCCACGAACGTCTCAAAGATGTCGGTTTCGGTGATCATTCCCACCAGATTGCCATCGCGCATCACCGGCAGACAGCCGATCTTTCTTTCCACCATGAGCCGCGCCGCCTCTTCCAGAGGAGCTTCCTCAGACACGGTAATGACCGGGCTGCTCATCACTTCCCGGACGTGCAAGTTGGCCAAGAGGTAACTCATCTCAAAGACGGACAGCGTTGTGGCTGTCGATGGTGAGGCGTGCAACAGGTCTGTCTGTGTGACAATGCCGATCAGCTTTCCCCGCTCATCGACCACCGGCAGGTGACGGATCCCCTTTTCGCGCATGATGCGAAAGCCTTCGGGAAACGAGAGCGTCGGGAGGATCGTTATGGGCTCGGAACTCATACGGTCTCTTACTAGCATGGTACCTCCTTATTCCTACAATCTCTATGTGCCTGAACCCCGCATCTATCTGGACTGCCGGGCAATTGTACCAACCCAGGGGTAGCCACTAGGGCTCCTTCGCTGCTAAGGCTTTCGCGAAAAGCGCTGCTCCGAAGGCACCCATTTCCTGCGGATAGGGTGCGATTTCTATCTCAACCCCTGCTCGTGCGCTCAGGAGCTCGGCCACTATGGGGTTGTGCGCCACTACCCCACCGGTCATTACAACCCGGTCGGTCAGCGTGTCCATCTCCAGGATCCGCTTGGCAACCGAATCAAACAAGCCCCGCACAATGTCATTCGCGTTTTCCCCGAGCCGGATGCGGTCCAGGACCTCCGTGGCACTGAAAACCGTGCAATAGCTCCCGATCTGGGCAGCGCTGGCGGCTGTCCGGGCCAGGCCCTCGAGATCAACCAGGGGTAGATCCAATTTGTACGCAATCTCCTCCAGGAAAGACCCCGTGCCTGCAGCACACTTGCGATTCATCGCAAAGTCCGTCCGCCTTCCCTGTGCATCCAGCTTGATGACCTTGTTGTCCTGACCACCGATATCCACGATGGTGAGCGCCTCGCGAAAGTAATGATGGCATCCCCGCGCATGGCAGCTTATCTCAGTCTTGCTGTCGTCGGCAAAAGGCACGTTCCGCCGCCCAAACCCTGTCGCCACGATGAACCGGATCGTCTCTTTGGCGATCCCGGCACGTGCTATCGCCTCCTCGAAGGCTTTCGTCGCTGCGAGAGTCAGATCCGCCCCGGAGCGCCGGACAGCGCGCCCGAGCAGGTTCTTGTCGGCGTCGATGATCACCGCCTTGGTGGTTGTCGTTCCTACGTCGATACCGGCAAAGTGCTTGTTCACTGCCACTCCCTTGATTTCGGACGTTGTCACCCAGTCCCGCTGCTGCCTACTCTTCCTCGGGCGCCCCAGACTTCATCTCCAGGCCCTTGATCAGCGCGGTGATTGTGTAATTGTACGGAGTGTCAACGCCCACGGCCCGACCTCGTTCAACTATCCTACCATTGAGCCAATCGATCTCTGTCGGTAGCCTGCGCAGGATGTCCTGGTGCATCGAAGTCCGGTGGTAGCCCGCCTTTTTCAGGTACTGAATGCCGTGATCAAAGAACCCCTCTTCAAGGGCCGCCCCTGCCGCATTGGCCACTTTGATGCCCTCTCGCATAAGTTCCTCTGCCAGGAACTCGGTCTGCCCAAAGTCCATCATGTCCTTCATCGGCTTGCGGGTCAGGGCGCACATCGCGCTGAGCGCCGCATTGAGGATTACCTTCTCCCACTCGTACGTCTTTACGTCAGGCGTGAACTGGGTTTCCAGCCCTGCCTGCGATGCCATCGTTGCCAACTGGCGGGCCAACGGCTCGCCTTGCTCCGTCATCGCCCCGATGTAGTTCGGAGGATTGAAGAACGACA
>JBFFCR010000579.1:0-1878 GCA_041559855.1 Anaerolineae bacterium
CCGATGCTATAGATGGCCGAGACGCTGGCGACAATGATCACGTCCCGCCTCGTCAGCACCGCCTCGGTAGCCGCCAGCCGCAACTTGTCGATCTCGTCGTTGATACTGGCATCCTTCTCAATGTAGGTATCGGTGCGCGGGAGATAGGCTTCGGGCTGGTAGTAGTCATAGTACGACACAAAGTACTCGACCGCATTGTGGGGAAAGAAATCGCGAAACTCGGAGTAGAGCTGCGCTGCCAGGGTCTTGTTGTGGACTAGCACCAGCGTCGGTCGCTGGACCTGCTCCACGACCTTGGCCACGGTGTAGGTCTTGCCTGTGCCCGTCGCGCCCAGCAAGGTCTGGTACTGGTGGCCCTTCTTCAGTCCGTCAACCAGGAGCTCGATCGCCTGCGGCTGATCGCCGGTCGGCTGAAAGTCAGATACAACCTGAAACTCGGGCATGGCCTCCTCCCTATAGAACAGAAGTTCGCCAGCCCATTATACACGCCTTTGGTGGAATTGTCCAACGGGTGCGCTCGGATCGGCCTGGAGCTCAGCTGGGGCACGCCCTCGCCCTTCTGTCATCTCGACGAGCGTAGCGAGGAGAGATCTCGTTCCTCTTATGCAAAGATCGGCTCGATGCCGAGCTCTGCCGCGTCTGCCTCCATCTCCGTATCGGAGGGCCGCCCTTTGAAGCGAGCGGCAGCCTCCAGAACCTTAGGCAGGATCTGCATGTCCCCTGCCGTGATCAGGAATGTATCAGGCGACCCGAGGACCCAATGGATCGCTCTGTCTAGGGCCCCTTGGCTCTCCAGCGGCTCGTAGAAGTAGGTGTTGTAGGTCTTGGGCCGGCCCTTCCACGGCCTGCGCGCTGCCGACTTGATCGTCTGCAGCGCGACGTTGCGCTCGCGACACAGCATAGCCAGCGCTTCCACGTCCGCGGCATAGCGAGGATTCTGCATCAGCGAGTAGTTGTAGGGCACCAGCACCGAGTCGAAATCAAAGCGCTCCAGGCTGCGCAGATGCATCGCCGGCGCCTTGAGCCCGTGACCCGTCACCCCCAGAAAGCGCACCAGTCCCTTCTCGCGGGCCTCCACAAAGGCCTCCAACGTGCCGCCCGGTCCCATCGCCCTCTCCCAACCCACCGGATTGGTCAGGCTGTGCATCTGCCACAGGTCAACATAGTCAACGCGCAGGTCCTTCAGCGAGCGTTGGAGGTCACGCCACGCATCCTGGTAGGTGCGCCTGCCGGTCTTGGTCGCGATGAAGAACTGATCCCGGTGCTGCGCCATCCACGGCCCGATCCGCTTCTCTGCGTTGCCATACGACTTGGCCGTGTCGATGTGATTCACGCCGTATTCCAGGAGCAGCTCGAGGATGCGGTCCGCCTCCACCTGGTTGGCCTTGCTGAGCGCATACGCGCCAAAGATGACACGCGTGCTCATGTGCCCCGTCCTGCCAAATGCCTGTTTGGGAATCATCTACCACCGCCTTCCCCTGCTCTGTCCCGCCAGCGGCCCACCAGAGCAGGGCACCACCAGGCTCATCCAGCGCTTCCCAGCAGTTCCGCCTGCGCCCTGAGGGTGTCCAGGACGCTCGTGCCCATTTCATCAGCCCCGACGATCGCCTCGACAAAGGCCGTCACCTCGGGCACGTCCAGCCGCGCTGCCATGTTTTTCACCGCAGTCCGGCGCCCCACTCCCGAGCCGACCTCCTGCAGCACTGTGGCGAACGCACGTGACACCTCGTTGTCCGCTTCCTTGCTGTAGCGCACCATCGCCTCGTCGAATCCTCCGCCCGCTTCCAGCGACGCGATCAGCGAGTCAATCGCCTCCCTCAAAAAGCCGACCACCTCGGCCCGCCTGTCCGTCTTTGCAGCCATGTTTCCCCTCTCCTC
>JBFFCR010000580.1:0-1855 GCA_041559855.1 Anaerolineae bacterium
GCTCACGAGTCCAATTGTCTCTCATCCAACCTGTTGAGAGCACTACTCAGCCAGGCTATCTCTGCAGAGGCCAGTTCGAGGCCGTAGTTCAGGGCCAAACGGAGGCCCAGGTGAGTCTCGTTGCGCAACCTCTCGCTCATCCTGGCAAGGTCGGCCTGATGCGTAGCAACCTGAGTGTGCCTTTGCTGGAGATAGGCCGCCAGGTTGGCGGGCGAAAAGCTGTCCGCGAGCAGTAGCCGCATGACGAATGCCTTCAGGGGAACATCTGATGCGACCGGTTTTTCGATCCACTCCCGCAACGTGTCCCGGCCAGTTTGCTCGATACTATAGATCTTGCGCGGGGGTTTGTCCACGCCGGGAACGATCTCGACACTCACCAGTTCTTCCTCAAGCAAACTGCGCAGGGCTGGGTAGAGGCTTCCAGAGCTGGGGCTGCCTATCAACCAGCTTAGGCCCTTGACAAAGCGCTTGATGTCATAGCCTGACATCGGCTGCTGGGCCAGCACTCCCAGTATAAAATAGCGCAAACTCACCTTTGCGGAGGACATAGCTCGATCCGATATAGGTCGCTTTCCAGAATTATACCACAAGAGGGCGACATGTCAATAGTCGATCCGAACCGATCTGCGCCCGCCAAAGAAGATGAGGCCACACAGCGATGGCCGTGCAGCCTCGTCCGGCAACAACGTTGGAAACCTGTCTCTTGGACAGGTCGTCGCATGCCCTCAGCACCGGCGGCAGCCTGCCACCGTACCGCAGGGCTAGATCTCCTTCTCTTCCGGCGGGGTTTCTTGTACTGCCGTTCCCTCGTCCTCGTCTTTCACAGCTTTGCGGAAACCGCTGATTGCTTTGCCCAACGCCGGGCCTACATCCGCAATCTTGCCCACGCCAAAGATGAGCGCCACGATTACCGCAACGATCAAGAGCTCCTGCCAACCAAATCCTCCCATTTTGCTCTCCTTACTGGATATGTTCCATATCGCTATCTTGCCTGAGGTTCATCTTCAGGCTTTGCTGTGTCCATTCCAGATCCCGGCGCACCACCGCCTGCAAGAACGGATGGTCCTGCGAGGATCCGGCCAACATCGCCCTCGAGGCGATCAGGGCCAGCCGCGCCCGGTGCCCGTCACCGGCCAATAGCAGCCATTCACTCATGGCTTCCAATCGCTTACTAAGCACCCGGGCCGCTGCCGGCTCTCCGAATAGCTCGCCAGCCAGTCGCTTGACCCAGATCTCCAGATCCCAGGCTGAGTGGCGAAGCGCCTCCCCTGCTGCCTGGAGCATGGCCTCGCTGCGCGCCGTCCACGTGACAAAGGCAGGATGCTCCAAAAGCTGGGCCGAAGCAGCTAGCAAATCCCCGTCCTCTGACGGTAGATCCGGCAGCACCCTCGACGGCAAAGCGTCCGCGCCGGCGACCTCCCACAACCAAGGACTCAGCAGGCGCAGTGGCCCGGCAACCGGAATCTGCGTCCTCAGGTTGTGGGTCAGGGCGTCAGCCACCAACCGCCGTCCCACGTCGAATGATGCTTCCAGCATCAGCATGGCCCCGGAGCCGTCGGGCAGGCCAACGTCGTGCAAGTGACCCTGCGGCTGCCGCGGCGGCAGTACCTCAACCGGCACCCGGCTGTGCCCCATCGCCTCCACAGCGCCAGCCCGGTCGCTCAACAGGACGTTCAGGAACCGCGCGTGCCCGCTCCCGCGTCTACGCTGGACGAACCACACGCTCTGCTGCCCCAACCCATTTGGCGGGCTGATCAGCGCGCGCCACTCGGGATCTGCCTCGGGCAGCGGCGCCACCTGCACCCCACTGAACTGGAGCTTGCGCAGCAAACGCTCCGCCAGCGGCCGCACGGAC
>JBFFCR010000581.1:0-1850 GCA_041559855.1 Anaerolineae bacterium
ATAGCCAATGACCGGGTTCAGGGCAGTGACCAGGATGGCGTTCTTGGCCAGCCAGCCTTCAGCTTTCTCCGGATTGGCCTGCACGCCGGTCACGCATCTGCCGGTAAAGGCCCGAATGGCGCCGATCAACACCTGCATCATCTCGAACAGGTTGTGAGCGATGATGGGCATCATCACGTTGAGCTCTAGCTGGCCCGCCTGCCCGGCCAGCATCACGGTCAGGTCGTTGCCCATGACATGAAAACAGGCCATGTTGAGCATCTCGGCCATCACCGGGTTGACTTTGCCCGGCATGATGCTGCTGCCCGGCTGCACCGCTGGCAGCCGGATTTCGTCCAAGCCGGTAGCGGGCCCACTGGATAACAAGCGAAAGTCGTTGGCGATGCGATCCAGCGTGACGGCCAAGGTGCGCATCGAGGCCGAAAAGTCGACGGCATCAGCCATACTCTGCATCGATTCTATCAGGTCGTCTGATTCGCACAGCTCCAGGCCCGTCAGCTCTGCCAGCTTTTTCACCATCCGCGCGTGGTACTCGGGATGCGCGTTGAGGCCAGTGCCGGTGGCCGTCCCGCCAATGCCCAGCCGGCGCAGCCCGACGGCAGCCTGCCGGATCCGCTCCGCGTCGCGCTCGACCGCGCGCGCATAGCCGCCAAACTCCTGGCCCAAGCGCACCGGGACGGCATCCTGCAGATGGGTCCGCCCCGACTTGACCACGCCGTCAAAGGCGACGGCCTTGGCGCGCAGCTCAGCAGCCAGCCGGTCGACCTCACCGGTCAATTCGTCCAGCCGCCACAGACAACCCAGGCGGATAGCGGTCGGGATGGTGTCGTTTGTGCTCTGGCCCAGGTTGACATGATCGTTGGGGTGCACCGGCTTGGCAGGATCGTCAAGACGGTAGCCAAGAAGCTGGTTGGCACGGTTGGCGATCACTTCGTTGATGTTCATATTGTGGCTGGTGCCTGCGCCAGCCTGGAATGGATCCACGACGAATTGGTCGCGCCAACGGTCCACCACGACTTCTCGGGCCGCAGCCGCGATGGCCGTGCCGCGTTCCCTGTCGAGCAGGTCCAATTCCATGTGCACCAGCGCCGCCGCCTGTTTGATGACGGCCATGCCCCACACAAAGGCACGGTACGGCCTCAAGCCACTGATGGCGAAATTGTGTACTGCGCGCATCGTCTGGGCGCCGTACAGAGCGTCGCCCGGAACCTCGACTTCGCCCAGCGAGTCCCTTTCAATCCGCGATTTGGGCACACTACCTCACAAAGACGGTCCGTTCACCAACACACCAGGTCTCTGGGCAAAAGGCACGAGACCTGGTCAGCAGGACAGACTGGAACTGCGGCACCACGCGCCGTCCGGCCGTGTGCGTGCCCAGTTTCAGGCTAGAAAGGCGCAAAGCCCATGGACATCTGGAATTGGCTTCGGAGGAACTCGTACTCACCCTGCAAGAGTGCGAGGTGTCCCTCCTCCATCCTGACCAGGTCGAGGTACATGCGCTTGCCGTTGGGATCATCGGTCCCCCACGCTGCGCGGCGGTAGAAATCCACTGCATCCTTCTCGATAAGATAGGCCAGGCGCAGCGCCGACAGATCGGACGTGTACGCCACGACATTCTGCTTCACGCGCTCGCGAGAAAAGATGGGCGCGCCCTCGACCGGCACCTGTGGCGATCCCTGGTACTCGGCCCACTCCCCACTCTCCTCGAGCATGGCCTTCACATTGCGCAGCAACTCCAGGTGCATCACCTCATCGCGAGCCAATTGCTCAAACATGGCTCGGGCATCAGGATCCTCGGTCTGTGCGGCAAACTTGCGGTAGAAACTGTGCCCGTCGATCTCGGTCTGAAT
>JBFFCR010000582.1:0-1804 GCA_041559855.1 Anaerolineae bacterium
AGCCGGGCACCTATCTCTACGAGAGCGGCACCGAGCCCGGCATCCAGGTCAACATGGGTCTCTTTGGCGCGCTGGTCGTCCGGCCATCTGCCCATCCTGACTGGGCCTACAACGAGGTCGTCACCGAAACCGCGACCATCACCTACACCACCCAGTTCAATCCCGATGAAGAGTTCCTGCTGATCTTTTCCGAGATCGACCCCATGCTGCACATGGCCGTCGAGCAGGGACTGCCCTACAACATGAACAACTATACCCCGCGCTACTGGAACATCAACGGCCGCAGTTTCCCCGACACCATCGCGCCCAACGGGGCCGAATGGCTGCCGGATCAACCCTACGGCTCGTTGATCCACATCTATCCCTTCAACGACGACCCGGGGGCCGGCGAGGCCTATCATCCGGATCCGGCTCTGATCCGCTACCTGAACGTGGGCACCGATATCTATGAGCACCACCCCCACGGCAACCACGGCAGGATCATTGCCCACGACGGCAACGTCCTCGTCGACGCGGGTGAACAGGACCTGTCCTATGAGCGATTCACCATCACCCTCAACCCGGGTCAGACCACCGACGAGTTGTTCGCCTGGAGCGACGTGGAGAATTGGCATCCTGTGGACAATCCCATTCCGGTAACTATCCCACAGCTGCAGAACCTGACCTTCGGCACCTTTTACAGCGGTAGCCCCTACCTGGGCAACATCGACATACTGCCCGTGGGCCACCAGGCGCTGAACGCCTGCGGCGAATACTATCACATCAGCCACAACCATGCCCTGCAACAGATCACAGCCTGGGGCGTGGTGTTGAGCGGCCACATCACCTTCGCCCGCATCGACCCGCCGCTGCCCAATGACTGCCCATGAGGTGCCCAATGAACACGATAAGAATGAACGAACGTCGGTCTCCTGGCAGTCTGCAGAGAATGGAGAACACTAATATGACAACAAGAATCCCTTCCCTGGTGCTTGTGGGCGGTCTGTTCCTGCTGCTGACAGTGGCAACCTTGCTCTTCGCCTCGCCGGCGCTGGCCGTGCTGCCGCCCACCAATGCTTGCGTAACCGTCGGTTCCGAAACCACCTGCGAACTGTGGGCCACGACCGGGACACTCACCATGCCCGATGGCGCAATCGTCCCCACCTGGGGCTTCGCCAGCACTGCGGGTGTCTCGGCCACCGTGCCCGGCCCGCTGCTTTTGGCCACCGAGGGCGCGACGATGGTGGTGACTCTGCACAACGACCTGCCGGGCGAGACGGTCGCACTGGCCTTCCCCGGACAGGATCTCATGCCAGACCTGGATGGCGTGGCGACTGGTGAAACGGTAGCCTATACCTTCACCCTGACCAACCCGGGGACCTTCCTGTACGAAGCCGGCCTGACGTCCAACGGCGCCCGGCAGGTAGCCATGGGCCTCTACGGTGCCCTGGTCGTGCAGCCCGTCACGCCCAACCAGGCCTATGCGGATGCGGACTCAGCCTTTGACCAACAGGAACTGTTGGTGCTGAGCGAGATCGACCCGGTCTTCCACAACGACCCGAACGCCTTTGCGCTGCACGAGTACGCGCCGCAGTACTGGCTGATCAACGGCCAGGCCTTCCGGGATGTACCCGAAATCGGCGTGCCGATCGGCGATACGCTACTGCTGCGCTACGTCAACGCCGGGATCGAGAGCCACTGGATGGGACTGCTCGGCATGCAGCAACAGCGGATCGGTTCCGATGGCCAGCGCCTCCCTGCCTCCTATGGCACGGTGGTACAAAGCCTCGCCGCCGGTCAGACCGTCGACGCCCTGGCAACCATG
>JBFFCR010000583.1:0-1800 GCA_041559855.1 Anaerolineae bacterium
GAGTCGCTGGCGCCCATGACTGCCAGCCACTCGCCCTGGCCCACAGCAAGGTCCAGGCCATCGAACACCAGAGGGGCAGGGGCGTCGGGCGACAACGGGGGGTAGGCAAAGCGCAGCGCCTCCACCCGGATCGCGGTCCGGCCCTCACGCCCCGCTGTGCTCGTCTTCACGGGCTGCTAGCGAGATACAAAGCGCGTGATGGGTGGATATGCCCGGCGCACGGCGGCATAGAGCGGAGCACTGACCACAGCGCCGATGGAGGCCTGGATCAAGTTCAAGGGGACCTCGGCGAAGGCAAGCTCGCCCTTTAGGATCAAGCCAGCCAGTAGGTAGCCAACTACTACGATGGCGATACCGGCTAGACCTGCTGCCACCAAGCCCAATGTGCCTTTCCAGCGGCGGACTAGCCAACCGGCTACCCAACCCTGGGTTCCATGGATTACCAGCGAAAAGACCGTCCACTGCGCGTAGGGGCTGGTGTAGTCGGCCAAGGCTGTACCCAGCCCTCCGGCCACTCCTCCGACGACGGGGCCAAAGGCAAAGGCGCCGAAGAAGACTGCGAGATCGCCCAGGTGAATGTAGCCGACAACGGGCGTGGGTACCTGAACTACGCGGGTGAGCACAAAGACAACGCCAGTCATCACGGCCGTTATGGCCAGCAACCGTGGGTCAAAAGGTTTGCGCTGCATTGGTTCATCTCCTTGCGAGCCTATGCCTGCACGATCACGGGACCGCAACGGTCCGCCAGATCCGGCAGGAGCAGCCTGCGGTGTGCTGATTATACCACTCTACCCGCTCCGGTTCAAGTGCCAGCGCGCCTGGTGCCCGGGCTGCGCATCTTTCAAAAGCCGGACTCTAGCAGCGTTCATCTGGCAGTCCGCAACTGGACAGGGTGGGCAATCTACGCTATAATAGCACAAGAAATCTGTATATGTTGTGCTACTTTGGAGGTGAAGTGTGACTGCTACCATTCAGTCTACCGATCTACGGCGACGCGTGCGCGCTGTGCTGGATCGCGTCCGGCGGAAGCGGGAGCCGATCATCGTGCGTATCTATGACTCTCCGCAGGCAGTGCTCATTCCTTATGAGGAGTTTGAGGCGTACCAGGCATGGCAGGCTCGCCAGCGAGAGCGCACGGCCTGGCTGATCGAGCTGCGGACCATCGCCCAGGAGGTGAGCGCCCGGGCCGGGCTGTCCGACGGCGAAGCAGCGCTACTGATCGATGAGGCGGTTCGCGAGACGTGATCCGCGCCGTGTTTGACACCAACCTGCTGGTCAGTTACCTGCTGACCCATCGCCCACCCGTCGCAGTTCTGATTGACCACCATCTTGCTCGGGACGACTTTGCGCTGGTGACAGCCCCGGAGTTGTTGGCCGAGCTCGACCGAGTTTTGACCTATCCCAAGCTCCAGGCGTACTACACCGATGCACAGCGCAAACGCTTTGTGGCTCTGGTGATGGCTCTGAGCGAGATCGTGGAGCTGCCCGAGACGATCCCCCGCATCTGCCGCGATCCAGACTATGATAGCGTGATCGCCTGCGCCGTTGTCGGCGAGGCTGATGTGATTGTCAGTGGCGACGATGATCTGGTGACCCTGGAGCGAGTTGGTAAGATTTCCATCCTTACGGCGACGCAGTTTCTGAATCTGCCGGAGCAGGCACCCTGATCTTGACACATGTACATGCGCCGCTACAGAACAGCGCCGATTGCCCCTGCTTCTGTTCTGCGGTATAATCGCGGCGGAGGAGCTGTCTGTGGTTGATCATCCGCTCAAGATCGTCATGATAGGGCCATTTGCC
>JBFFCR010000584.1:0-1787 GCA_041559855.1 Anaerolineae bacterium
CACCACGGCAGCCAGTGCCAGTCTCCATTCCAGATAGAAGAGCAAGGCCACGCCGCCCACGAAATGCAGCACATTGCTCACAATGTAGACCAGGGTGCTGGAGAAGAACCAACGCAATCCCGTCACGTCCGACGAGAGGCGCGACATGAGGTAGCCGACCTCCTGTTCGTCAAAGAACGACTTGGGGAAGCGCAGGGTGCGATCCAGCAGGTCCTGTTGGATGTCCAGCAGGATCTCTTGCTCAAAGCGAGTAAAGGTGAACCGCTGCAGGAGCTCGGCCAGCATGCCCCCTCCCTTGACCGCGGCTAGCAGCAGCGCAGTGCCCAACAGGAGGTGGATCTGGCCACCCAGGATAACGTCGTCGATCAGGTAGCGGGTGATGAGCGGTATGGGCAGGCTCAGCAGCGACCCGAGAAGGACGAGCAGCGCGCCCAGCAGCCCTTTGCGCCAGTGCCTCGCCACAAAGGGCTTCAGGTTCGTCAGGTTCCCCCGCACACTGCTGTCCTCCTTGCCGGCAATCCGATCCTCTGTCGGCCTGCGGGTTAACCCCTGTTTCAGATAATCAAGCCAGGTCTGCATGGTCCTCTGAACTACTCTCTTCCTTCTCTACAATCGGATGGATCACCGCAACACCCCTACCCGCCAACCCTGGCAAGCAGCCGGAGGGCGCTGAGCGAGACGGCCATCACGGGGCTCATGGCCCAGGGCAGCGGGCCGGGTGCAGCGGCGATGATCCCCGCTCCTGCCACGGGCAGGATGGCAGTCTGGCGATCGGACGGAACCGACTTCATTTTGAGCGTCCCCGGATTAGCATGACAATGCCCACCACAACCAGAACCAATCCCAGCACGAGCCACAAGCACGAGAGGTTGCAGATCGTTGTCGAGGAAGATGGCGCCGGCGTAGTCGTCCAGGCCGGGGCGATGGTGGTAGGGAGGGGAGCGGATGTTGAGCCAGGGCTTGGCGTAGGTTCGGATGTAGCCCCCGTCTCAGTTGTGGGGCCTGTCTCGACGGTGGCGGGAGTAGGTGTCGGCGTGCCGGTCAGTGCATTGGGCGTAAGGCCAGGCGTCTCAGTGCTCAATGGGGTTGTCGTACCGGTCACGGTTCCGGGGGTTGGCGTGGCGGTCTGGGTGGTAGAGAGCGTCGGCTCGACCGGCGTCGGAGTAAAGGTTGGCGTCTGCACCGGCGTGCTGGTGGATCCAGGCGGTGGCTCTGTGGGGGGGAGTGTGGGCGGCGTCGTCGGCTGGCCCGATGGGGTGATCGTGGGGATAGTCTGGTTTAGGCGGGCGGCATGCACCGCAGGGTCTGCCCCCAGTGCCAATAGGCGGATGATGAGCACCCCTGCAAGGGCAAAGAACAAGATTCGCCAATCGGCCTCCTTCCGCTCCATTGTCACTCCTCCCCTTCCCGGCCCACGAGCTGCAAGCCTGTGATCGCCGCCCATAGGACCATGACCACCAAACCCGCCGGCATCAGCGCGCAGCCCGGCGACGAGCTCCCCTGCGATCCCTCTCTCCCGCGGTTGGTCATCCCTCTGGCCTCATTCGAACTGCGACAGATACCAGGTGAGGAGATCCCTGGGCTCGGCGCCTTTCTCCAGCCCCAGTGTCAGTAGCTGCCGGGCGCGCGCCTGGTCGCCTTTGTGCTTGTCCCACACCAGGGCGGTCAGCACGTATCCCTCCGCCCGTTGTGGATAGCGGTTGTTCCAGTAGCGATAGACCCATAGCAGGTCATCCCGCAGATCGACGGGTTCATCGCCGGTGAGCTTTCGCAGCCACGGTAGCCAG
>JBFFCR010000585.1:0-1786 GCA_041559855.1 Anaerolineae bacterium
CGCCTGGTGGCCGACGATGATTGGGCGGCATCTGTTCTGCCCCACTTGCCCGGACTGGCCCGAGACGCCGGTGAGAACACCCTGGCCGACCTGGCAGAGGGTTACTACCTGGTGCTGACCGGCCACGACGCGCCGCGTACTGTCGACGGCCTTCGCCTGCTCTTGGCCGCCTTGGACCCAGGCGACAGTCTGGCCCGGGAAAAGGATGTGCGGAGCCTGTACGAGGGCTGCCTGGGCGCCCTGGAGGCTGGGTCGGTGCCGCGCATCGCCGAGTTGCGCGACAGTTTGAGAGGCACGGGCGCCGCGATCGATCACTCAGACTTTTACCTGGCCAATGCGACACAAGCCGTTGCCAAGCTCGCCGAGGTGAGCGAAGTACTACGCCACTGCGAGCGCGTGGAGATGCCTGAAGACAAGGTGGTCTACCTGGCTCAGGCCTCGCAAATCCTGAGTGGGTACGACCGCCAGGTACTGGCGACGCTGGCCCAGCCGGAGCAGACCATCCTGTCAAGCATCGCCGACGACTGGCTGCACGTGGTCACCCGTGCCGCCCAGGAGCTACAGGGGCGGGCGCAGCTGGAGGTGGCCTTGCAGACCCAGCAGGCCGTCGCCGCTGGCGACGTAGTACTGGGTCTGGAACTCCGGAATGTGGGGCGCAGCGCAGCGAGCCATGTACAGGTCGAGGTGTTGCCCGGTCGCGGCTACGGGGTGGTCCAGGGTCGAGCAACACTAGAGTTGTTGCCGGCGCGCTGGACCGAATGGGTGCAGGTAACCGTCCGGCCAATCGTCCGCGACCAGTTCCGGGCCGAGTTCGAGATCCAGTACGACGATCAGGAAGGGGTGGGCAAGGTCCAGCACTTTGCCGATCGCGTGCGGCTGGTGGCCGTTCCCGAAGAGTTTGTCGAGATCGCCAACCCGTACGCCACGGGCCGGCCCCTAGGGCCAGGCAGCCCGGTCTTCTTTGGGCGGGATGACCTATTCGATTTCATCGAGGAGAACCTGGGTGGGCTGGGGCAGGAGAATATCCTGGTGCTGGTGGGGCAGCGGCGCATGGGCAAAACCTCGCTGTTGCGGCAGTTGCCAGCCCGCCTGCGTGAGGAGTACCTACCGGTTTTTCTGGATGGTCAGGCCCTGGGTTTTGAGGGTGGGGTTGCCGGTCTGCTGTACGACGTTGCCCTGGAGATTGTCGAGGCGCTGGCCAGCCAGGGGATCGACGTCGAGCCGCTGACCCTCCACGACCTAGCCGAGCGACCCACCCATGCCTTCGATAAGCAATTCCTGCCGCGGGTAGTCCAAGCCCTGGATGGCCGGGTGTTGCTCCTGCTCTTTGACGAGTTCGAGGAACTGGAGATGCGGGCGCGAAGCGGGGAGCTGTCGCCCACCGTCTTTTCCTACCTGCGTCACCTGATGCAACACAGCCGGAATCTGGCTTTCCTTTTCGCCGGCACCTACCGCCTGGAAGATCTGACCACCGACTATTGGTCGATCCTATTTAACATCGCCCTCCACAGGCATGTGGGCATGCTTGACGACAGGTCCGCCCGAAGGCTGATCGTCGAGCCGGTACAGGGCTCTGGCCTGGTCTACGACGACCTGGCCGTAGACAAGATGCTCCGCGTGACGGGCGGGCATCCCTACTTCCTGCAACTGCTGTGCTACGCCTTGGTGAATCTCCACAACCGGGAGCGCCGTAACTACCTGACCATCGAGGATGTGAACCGCACCTTGGCCGAGATTGTCGGCCTCGGCGAGGCGCATCTGACCTTCCTGTGGGGCGAGTCATCTC
>JBFFCR010000586.1:0-1772 GCA_041559855.1 Anaerolineae bacterium
CCAGAGGCAGTCTCCAGGCCAGTCTGGGCATCGACGACCTTAGTGTCGGCCATTCCCAGGTAGGCGTGCGTCGGCAGCCCCCCTGGCTTGATCGCCTTTCCGATCTGAGCGTAGGTGCAGTCGAGCATCATGGTTGCCATCGCACCCATGGGGGTTGTTCCGGTCCGCATATCAAAGGAGGCCGGAGAGCCACCCCACACGATAGGACTGCCTGCCTTGGCCAACTGGTGGATCGTGATGCCGCTTAGACACTCGGCAGCATGCTGCACCGCAGAGCCAATGACCGTCGCCGGGCCTGTTGCTCCCATAAGCGGCATCGACACCAGCTCAGCGGGTGTACCTGTCCTTGCGCAGTCGATCAGATTGGCGCAGGTGATATCGCTCCATAGCAGAGGCGGCGAAGGGCAAACATCGAAAACGGCGCGCGGTTTCTCGGCGAGTGCCTCAGCGCTGCCAGCCACAGTCGCCAACAGCTCGTGCATGATCGCAAAGGTCTCGATGGCAAAGGTCCCCGTTACTATCGGCTTGCGGCTGTATAGCAGCAGCAAGTACAGGCGGTACCAGTCAGCCATGCTCTGAGGCACGTCCCCGCAGACGATGGACGTAGCCACCGCATCCATCTGCGGCAGCATCTCTGCCACCCGCACATAGTTCTCGCAATCGGCGGTCACCGGCACGCGCGACTGGTTCGCGCCGTAATCGGCGATCTCGATGGCTGCTGAGCCCGGATCAAAGTGCACGTCATCGCCACCATAGTGCACCTTGGGATTGCCGTCAAAGTCATATAGGAAGAACTCACTCGGCGCCGTCTCGAGCGCCTTCTCCACAAGGTGACGCGGGATTCTGGCGACTCGTGACTCTGGGTCCACCGTCGCCCCTGCATCTGCCAGCAGATCCAGTGCTTCATCATAGTGGACGCGAACACCAGGATCCCACAGCAGTTCGTAGGCTTCATCTAAGGCCCGGCTCACTGTTTCCGGCGCCAGAAACTCCAGTTTTGGTCGAATCATGGATCCTCCTCGATCAGCGCAACTCGCGCATGTGATACGAACAGCCAGCTATTGAGGCAGCGACTCACCTGCCTCCCGTCAAAAGCTTCTTGATTGTCAGTGTGATGGAAACAGGTAGTCTGAGACTGGTGGCAGGCATTTGCCGCCAGTGAGGATATGGATCAAAGACCAGATTCGTGCTGCGGACGCGGACACAAGGTCACCACCGGCCTACCCTCCCTTGAATGGGCTGGAACCTACTATAACATCAGTGGCTGGTTTTGTCAACGCAGGTGCGCGCTGGATGCGTGGCGCCGTCTCCCAGGCCGAGAAGCGACCAGTTCAACTGCCAGCAAGCCCTGCGCACCGCCTCGCTAGTAGCCTTTCAGGATCAGCGGTAGATACACCTTCTTTGTGTTCACTCCCAGCCAGGAGATGTTGTTGGAAGGCTCATGGTCATAGGTTTGTGCCGCAATACGGGCAAAGTTTATGAACGAGACCTCAGGCTCGGGCCAATCGGCGATCAGAGTCGCATAGATGGCGATCTGGCCGGAGGCGCCAGGCTCGAGGACGTCAATCGTCCAGACAAACGTGGTTCCTTCCTCGAGTGTCACGTCCGCTGGACCATAGTACGCCACTGACGGATCGACAAGAGCCGCAGGAAGCAGATCGGTGAGCACGACTCCGTTCTCCACACCAGGACCCGCATTCGTAAAGGTCAACGTTATCGTCACCGGCGTATTCGGCGCCAGACCCTGCGGCGCGTCGAGCGCCTGCCCGACC
>JBFFCR010000587.1:0-1746 GCA_041559855.1 Anaerolineae bacterium
CGCCTTGCAGACAGCTGCGTCCCGGGTTAGGTCAGCGTGACGCATCGTTCAGGTCCTCTGTACTTTCGCTAGAGCCTGTTATGAACTTGGCACTGGGTGGCGAGAGTGTACAACATTGTGTGTAAATGGAATGACGCTATAGTAGCGGAATTCTAGTAGGCAGCCGCCAGACGGCTGCGGAAGAGACACACAATGACAGAGAAGAAAACCAACAAACCCAATCCGCAAGACAGCGTGCCATCGGCGGAGGAGGTGCAGCGCGAGCTGGGCAAAGCCGAGTCGATGGATGACTTCTTCGGCAAGGATGGGATCTTCGCCCGGCTGTTTGCCGACACGCTGGAGCAGATGCTGGAAGCGGAGTTGACTGAGAAACTTGGCTACGAACCATACGAAGCCAAGGGGCGCAATTCAGGCAACAGCCGCAATGGGCACTATGGCAAGAAAGTGCGCACCTCGGGCGGAGATGTGAAGATCGAGGTGCCGCGCGACCGCAACGGCGAGTTTGAGCCCAAGATCGTCAAGAAGTTCGCCAGCAACACCAACGAACTGGAAGAGAAGATCATCGGCATGTATGCCAGGGGCATGACGACGCGAGACATTCAGGAGACGCTGGAAGATCTGTATGGGGTGGATGTCTCAGCGGGGACCATCAGTGCCATCACCGACAAGGTCTGGCCGCTGGTGGAAGCCTGGCAGAATCGCCCGCTGGCGGCCATCTATCCCATCGTCTATCTGGACGCGCTCCACATCAAGCTGCGGCGCGAGGGCAAGATTGAGAATGTGGCCGTGTACGTCGTGCTGGGGGTGGACCTGGAAGGTCACCGCGACGTGCTGGGCCACTGGATCGGCGACGGCGCTGAGGGCGCGAACTTCTGGCTGAGCGTGCTCACCGACCTGCAAACCCGGGGTGTGGAGGATATCTTCGTCGCCAGCATCGACGGGTTGACGGGTTTCAAGGATGCCATCCTGTCGGTCTTCCCACAGACCCTGATCCAGCGCTGCGTGATCCATCAGATCCGCAACAGCCTGAAGTACGTGTCCTGGAAAGACCGCAAGGCCTTCGTGGCCGACCTGAAGACCGTCTACAAGGCTGCTACCCGCGAGGAGGCTGAAGCCAACCTGATCAAACTGGCTCAGACCTGGAGCGACCAGTATGCGATTGCTGTCCGATCCTGGGAGAACAACTGGGAGGATCTGGCGACCTTCTTCGATTTCCCGGCGGAGATCCGCAGGCTGATCTACACCACCAACACCGTGGAGGGTTACAACCGACAATTACGCAAGGTGACCAAGAACAAGGCGTCCTTCCCATCACCGGAGGCGGCTCGGAAGTTGTTGTTCCTGGCCACTCAAAACATCACCAGAAAATGGACGGCTCCCATTCGAGACTGGGCCAAAATCTTGAACCAGCTGGCTATCCGGTTCGAAGGGCGCTTTCCGATCTAATGGGCAGAATCATTTACACACAATACTTGACACTACCGAGCGAATGCCTTCAAAGAACATGATCAGCTGCAGCTTGAAGAACACCACTGGGTCAATCGATGGACGCCCGATGTCGGAATAGAAATCATTTGCCAGATCACGGACGAAGCTGAGATCAATGCTGCGTTCCACCTGGCGATAGAAATTGTCTTCAGGGACTAGATCGTCCAAAGAAATGGATTCGTGCTGCTTGAATTCTCTGACTTTGAGACCAAGCATGATGCACCTCCGTCACAGGTTCAAACGCTGTGCCACTGCTTC
>JBFFCR010000588.1:0-1745 GCA_041559855.1 Anaerolineae bacterium
GGCGTCGCGGTGGCTGTGGGCTCGGGCGTTGGGTCGATCTGCGTCGCAGCCTCGACACCGCAGGCGGTCACCAGGGCGCTCAGGCCTGCCAGTCGCAGGAAGGTACGGCGGCTCAGGGGACGGCGTTCATCGGAGGCAGTCATCGAGCGCGGCGCCCTCTAGCGTGGCTTGCGGGCCACGGCGATCATCTTTTCGCTCTCGCCGCTGAACTCGTCCAGATCGTGGGAGCCATAGATCGCTTCAACCTCGAACCCGGCGTGGCGGAGGAGGAGCTCGAGCTCGTAGCGGAACAGGTAGCGCAGCGTAAAGGGGAAGAGGGTGCGCTGCACACGGCCCCCGGCGTCGATCTCGTCCACGATGTAGGTGGTGTGGATGAGCTGCCTGCCCTGGTCAACCTCTTCTGTGTAGAAGCGCATCATACGGTGGCCCGTCTCGGGATCAGTCATCGCCCTGGCCAATGTCATCTGCCCGCGGGCATCCAGGAGGCGGCCCATGTCGGGGTTGAACAGGTCTAGGATCAACAGTCCTCCGGGCTTCAAGTGGCGGCGGATCCGCTCCAGGGCAGCCAGTTGCTCGCCGGTGGTGTGCAGGTGGGCGAAGGAGTTTAACGCGGCAAAGGCCATGCTGAACCGCTCTTCCAGATCCAGTTCACGCATCTCCTGTTGCACCAAGGTGACGAGCTCGGCCAGACCCTCCTCGGCGACTTTGGCCCGAGCCCGCTCCAGCATTTCCGCCGAGGGATCGATGCCGGTGAGCCGGTACCCCTGACGGGCCAACGGCAGCAGGACCCGGCCGGTGCCGCAGCCCAACTCCAGGATGGGCGAGCCGCAACGGGCCGCGTACTGCTCGTACATCTGCAGGTCGTCATCCCAATCGCCCAGGTCGGGGTCGTAAAAGCGGGCATAGATGTCGAATCGATCTGTCATCGCACTCCTCAAGGTGGCAGCCTCACAGGCTGCACTGCGGTCTAGTCTACCACAGGCGTGCGAAAACACAAGTCGAGAGAATGGCCAATCGGGCCCGATGATCCCGATCCCAATGCTACTTTCTTTCTGAGAAGCAATGGCGGTTCGGCGGGCCGGTGGGCTCGGTCAGGAGACCTTCGCAACGTGGGGGGGCGAGGATAGGGCTTGACAACGTGTACCCGGCTTCGCCGGGTACCGGGCAGTTCTGCTGGCGTGCAGTGTGTGTGAGAGCCAAAGGCCGTCAGCTGGCAGTTCTGCTGCGCAGAATTGCAGTGTTGGGGGTGCGCGAGGAAGTACTGAGACAGATCTCCGAGGTTATGAAAACCTCGGAGATCCATTCGCAGGGGTTGCGGGGAGAGAGAAAATCTCTTCTCGCTGCGCTCGTCGCGATGATCGATTCACAAGCCACTGCGCACCGGGTGTTGGGCACGGTCATGGAACACCCGCGACGGCGGCTTTGAACTAGATCCGGTCCTCTGGACTGTCAGTGCTGTCGCAGTATGCAGGGCAAATAGGTAAACTCGCACTTCTCACAGTAGTCCTCGTCGACGATGTCAAGGGTAATGTAGCTGAAATCAGCAAAGCCATTGCCCTCCGCATGGACGATGGCCTCAACTTGCTCACCCGCGCGTAGGCAAGGCTGCGACGCCAGCTCGACCTCGAAATCCTGGTCAGCAGCAGGACCAAGGTAGATCTGGTCCGGGCCGCTGATGTTTCCGTTGTTGGTGCTTACCGCATATGCCAGGTCAAAAGTGCCCGCCGCGCCCGTATGGTTCGCCA
>JBFFCR010000589.1:0-1731 GCA_041559855.1 Anaerolineae bacterium
CCTTTGGAGTGTGCTCAGTAGCGACCGGGTGAATCAGAGCCCTAGTTCGCGTGTTCCGTGGTGACCCAGGTGCAAGAGCCCGGACTTGGAGGAGGATCAAGGCGGGTGGGTGCGCACCGGCTTCGCGTCTTTGACTGGGGCAACTCCAGGCAAGGGCAACTGCGACGCATGGTCGAGTGACGATGGTGCCGATTCCGGGACCGTGGTCCACATGGTCTCCGACTGGACCGGCGGTGGGGAGGACGTCGGCCCCTGGAACGCCGAAGTCCGGACCTGCGATCATGGCTTCCGGGTGTGGTGCGTGCAGGATCACTGCCACTTTGGCGTGTACCTGCCGTTGATGTCAAAGGGGTAACCGAGTCGCTGTCCGGGGAGTGGGGCATCCCAAAATGCGGAACGCGGCTCTCGCGTCAACGGTTCACTTCCCAGAGCGGACCAAGGATCTGAGGATGCCCCAGGAAACTGGGTTTCGGGCTCTGGTCACACCTTGATCAGGTTTGGATTGCGGCGGATCAACTGGTACAGCTTGTAGCACTTGACAACGTGCGCCCGAAAGCCACCTTCCTTGGGGAAATGGTCTATCGGGGGCACCGGCTCGGTGGCAGGGACCAGACCGGTACTCCCAAGAACGCGCGCGTAGAGGTGCCGGTGTCTGCCCTTGAGGTTGTCGATCTCAAGACGCGGAACCGAGCGCCAGCGCAGCAGCTCCTCCGAGAAGTCAAGTTCGAGCCTGGCCAACAGCTTCCGGAGAAAAGGCCGGGGATGGTTCCTCATATCCGATCCATCCACGATGGCGTACGGCACGCCGTGTTCCTGGCACCATGCGATCTGCGCACACAGCAGTTCCCATCCGGTCTCCACCTCGGGGAATAGCGGGTCGTCCCCCACCTCTCGCTTTTTGGCCATGCGTGAGGCGATGCTCAACTTGGGGTCCCGGATCAGAAAGACCAAAGGCCCCGTGGCGAGTGATGCGAGTAACGAGAAGTTCTCGCTGGCCTGGTAGGGCATCTCCTTGATAACCAGGCCATCTGCACCAGCAGCCGGGCGGTCCCGCTTGATCTCCGACAGATCGATGGCACCCTCGAGGTTGGCCACCGCCGAGTCGAGGTCCTCCTCCAAATAGTAGGTGCCCTCAAACGGCTCGTGGCAGTAGTAGCGTATGGTCGGGTGTTCCCAGAATACCCTGGCCAACGCCGTAGAACCGCATCTCGGGGGAGAAACAATCACAGCGATGTCGGTATGCCTCCGGAGGATCGCTGCAAATCTATCCGAAACGATCGATTGTGCTTCAGCGTACGGGATGGCTGCGTACATCAGTTGTTTGCCTTTCACGTTGTCCGCTCGGCCGGCAACATAGGTTGCCTGGTTGGGAAAGAGGGATGCGGCGGCATGCCCGACCCCCAATGGACGTCCCAGGTCGTTGATGGCACCTGCCTGCGGGAATGATCGTCCTCCATTTTACCCCAGTTCAGCCGAGCTGTCAACGAGCTGACACGGCGGTTTGGAGCTGTAGCAGAGTCAGCTAGGGGCAGGCGAGCGCAGAACCAGAGTGATGGCCTCTTCGAGATGAGCGGCGTAGTGGCGGCGCGCGTCAGGTATGTAGTCGGAACTGCGGTTCAGGCCGGGGCTGGGAATTCGACCCACAGCCCCGGCATCCTTGTCGTACAGACTATCTTTTGGCTGTGACACGCCAGAGCCACAAGAGGTTGCGCTCATGATAGCTCTGAGCAC
>JBFFCR010000590.1:0-1714 GCA_041559855.1 Anaerolineae bacterium
CCTGTGCGCGTCCGCCCTCACCGTCCCCAACCCGCTCACAACCGGGGCCTTCTACGCCCAGAAACCGCAGGTGGGAACGATGCGTCATTCCTCTGTGTTCTTTGCATAGCACCCTGGGTCTGCCTGAGGGCTGCGCTCTCTGCTCTCCACGCCGTCTCTGTGCCCGTGGTGACTCCGTGTGAGTCGTCATCAGCGGGCTTTCGAAGCGAAACAGGGGGTGTAAATCAACCCCTGCCCCAGCTCTGTTTCCGAATCTCGCCATTTGGTGGACAATGGAGCATCTCAAATCACAGGAGGTGCTCTATGCACGCACAACATCACAAGACGGACGGCTCCGGTCACCCCACCGAAGCCGTCCTGTTTGGTCAGGCGCAGACAGGAGACCGAGAAAGCCTGAACGCGCTCATGGAGAGACACGACGGACTGGTGCACGCCGTCGTGCGTCAACAGGTCCTGGGCGACTTGCCCTACGCAGACGCGCTGCAGGCCGGACGAATCGGTCTGTGGCGCGCGATCGTGCGCTTTGACCCTAGCCGTGGCTACGCGTTCTCCACCTACGCCTGGCCTAGCATCGTACACCATGTTTGGCGTGAGGTCAAAGGGCACACGCGCGCTTCTCGTACCAAGCAGGCTGGGTTGGACAGCGGATGGTGTTCCGAGTGGCTGTCTGTGGCGTGTGTCGATCCTGCTACGATCAGTATGGCCTGGTCAATGCTCGACACACTGCACCACCTGGTCACTCGCCTGCCAGAACGGCTGCGTGAGGTCATTGTTGCTCGCTATGGGCTGGATGGGCAACGTCCGAGCTTCTACCACGAGATCGGTGGTCGTCTCGGGGTCAGTGGGGAGCGAGCGCGCCAACTGCACACGGAAGCGCTGGTCTGGCTGCGTCATCCACCACATTCACAGCACTTGCGGTCGTTGTTTGCCCGTCATACGCTGAGAGACTACGCGTGGGCCGAAGACGAAGCACAGCGCTGGCTGCGGAGACGAGGGGGAAGACATGATCGACCCTAGAGTGCTCCCCCCAGCAACCCGTGCGCAAGACAGTACGTTCGTTCGCCAGTGCAGCTTCCAAGGACTGCAAGGGCAACTGCCGCTCCGCTGGCCGACCCCATCTGGCGTTCCAGAGTCCCCCAAGAAACAATACCGTTCTCACTATGAGTATCCGGGATGCGACGGTCTTGACGATCGTGCGAACTGGGAGACCGTGTCGGCCTTTGATCTCATCCTCCGCCTGGTCGATTTCAGCGGCTTGCGCCCTGTGCTGGCCTCCCTGCTCGGGTGGACGTCGGCACGAGGACAGGTGCCCTTTGACCCTGTCTCGATGTTCCTCCTTATCAGTTGGCGACTCGTCAATGGATGGAAGCGGTCCACAGCGTTGGACAAGATCAAGCAGCCGCGTTATGCAGACTATGCACGCCTGTTTGGCTTCCACGACGGTGACTTTCCCACAGAGGGTGGCTTGCGCTACTTTCTGACCACCATCGGGCGCAACTCGGACGCCCATGGAGAGACCGTATCGGTCGCCGTGGACAAGGAGCGTGCGGTCGACATCACCATCCAGTGCCTTAACTATCTTCTCGCAGGGAGCGTTGCCTTGCTACTGGCCGCTCATCTCATCCCTGCACCGAGCTGGCAGCAGGCTTTGATCTGCCCGGATGGGCAGATCCACGATGCTGCTTCAGGCATGCGCTGTGTGTCCGTGCAGGAG
>JBFFCR010000591.1:0-1702 GCA_041559855.1 Anaerolineae bacterium
CACTTGTCGCCTGCTCGCTCGTCGTCTCCAAACAGGTCGCGCCTGTTGAACGGTGCCATCAGGAACCTGCTCATCGTCTTGCCCGGGCTCAACCACCGGATGCGGGCGCCATTCCTGCGGTTCGCCAGCACACGGTCTGCAATCCACGGGGTTACCGTCTCGATCCGGTCCGCCAGGATGTTGAATATCCGCTTGGCTTCATCCCACTGCTCTGGGCGGTCCTTGTATTGCTGGGTGATCATGTCGGTCACCACCATGCCAGGCCGGATCGCGCCGACGATCACAGGAGTGTCCTTCAACTCGCGCGCCATCGCATCGGTCAGATAGGCGAGGGCTGCTTTCGTGGTGCCGTACGCCGTCAACCCTTCTACCGTGCGCCCGTCGCTACCCAGGCCCTCCAGGTTGTAGATGCTGCCCGCGCCCTGTTCCAGCATGCCCTTCATCGCCACCTGCGCCCCATAGATAGTGCCAGTCACGTTGGTGCTGACTACGGCTGCGACCTCGTCCGAGTACTGCTCACACAGAGGCGTCTGTGCGTGGGCGATCCCCGCGTTGTTCACCCAGATGTCGATATTTCCCCAATGAGCCTTGGCTGCGTCCCATAGAGCCTGTACCTGGACAAAGTCTCTCACGTTGCACGGGTAGCCGAATAGGCGGTCCCTGCCGTGCCTGGCGCTCAACCTCTCGACTGCCCGGTCCACGGCTTCCTGGCTGCGCCCGCTCACCGTCACGCCGCAGGCCCGCTCCAGAAACGCGTCGCTCAGGCCAAAGCCGATGCCCCGCGTGCTACCTGTGATAACGACCGTTCTCAACCGTCCTCCTCGTCCGTCCCGGATGAGAGCATCTCCAGAATCTCGGCCGCGTGCTCCCGTTCGTGTTCATCCAGGATCGATACCAGCCTCGTGATGCTGCCCGTCTCGCCCCAGGGAAATTGGGCTCGCTCCTGGAACTTGTCGGGGGGCATCCGCTCCAGAGCATCTACCATCTCCCGGCGGGTTCTCCGCCAGTACCGGATCACTTCATCAAAGGTGAGTGCCTCGTGACTCGTCACGAGGTAGCTATTGTACGTGTCGATATCTTGGATCTCGATCGGTGCGGGCGGGTCGCCTGCGATGTGCGCGCGGAGCGTGCTGGTGCCCACCTCATCCCATCCGGCAATGTGTATCAGGATCTCGCGGATCGTCCAATCTGGATAGATCTCTAGCTCCCTGTCTAGACAAGTAAGCGCGCGGCTCATCGTGTTCCGCGAGCGGTCGAGTCGTTGGATCAGACGCTCTCCCTCATCCATCTTTCTGTCTCCCTTGCTGGTATATGGATTGCCCTACGGCACCATCTTTATCTGGTCCGGCGGCCAGTAGACAAGTAGCACATGGCCTCGCACCGAGTCGACCGGCACCGGTCCGATGGCTCGTGAGTCGTGAGACACGGCCCGGTTATCGCCCAAGATGAACACGTGGTCCCTGGGCACCACCTCTGGTCCGTAACTCGGACCTCCGAACTCCTTCACCCACGGCTCGTCGATCGGTTGTCCGTTGACAAAGGTGTGCCCGCCGCGCACTTCAACGGTCTCTCCCTCCAGGGCGACCACGCGCTTCACCAGGTTTACCTCATTCCCCGGACGGTCGACGACCACCACATCCCCGCGACGTGGTGCATGAAAGCGATAGGATACCTTTTCCGTGATCATCCGGTCGCCGCGATA
>JBFFCR010000592.1:0-1686 GCA_041559855.1 Anaerolineae bacterium
AACGTATCTTGATGGGGGGGAGAAGGTAATAGCGCCTTCTGAATTTGCACTGTCTTTGCTTTTGAGGTAGAATGGCGCGGTTTTGTGGCTGAAACGGACCACAAACGGGATGTGAGAAGGGGAGTTGATCATGGCCAAGAAAAAGTTTGAGCGAACCAAGACCCACGTGAACGTGGGCACGATTGGTCACATTGACCATGGCAAGACGACACTGACAGCCGCGATCACGAAAGTGTTGGGGCTGAAGGGTATGGCCGATTTTCGCGCCTTTGACTCGATCGACAATGCGCCGGAGGAGAAGGCGCGGGGCATCACCATTGCGATTGCGCACGTAGAGTACGAGACGGAGAACCGGCACTATGCGCACGTGGACTGCCCTGGGCACGTAGACTATATCAAGAACATGATCACGGGCGCGGCGCAGATGGACGGAGCCATCCTGGTGGTGGCGGCGCCGGACGGGCCGATGCCGCAGACGCGGGAGCACGTGTTGCTGGCGAGGCAGGTAGAGGTGCCGGCGATGGTGGTGTTCTTGAACAAGGTCGACATGATGGACGACCCGGAGCTGTTGGAGCTGGTAGAGTTGGAGCTGCGGGAGTTGTTGAGCGGGTACGGGTTCCCTGGGGACGACATACCGGTAGTGCAGGGTAGTGCGCGAGACGCACTGGAGAGCGCGAGCACGGATCCGAACGCGCCAGAGTACGCGTGCATCTGGGAGCTGATGCGAGTGGTGGACGAGTACATTCCGACGCCGGTGCGTGAGGTGGACAAGCCGTTCCTGATGCCGATCGAGGACGTGTTCAGCATCAAGGGACGTGGGACGGTGGTGACGGGTCGCGTGGACCGAGGCGTGATCAAGCCGATGGAGGAAGTAGAGATCATCGGGCTGAGTGAAACGCGCAAGACGGTGTGCACGGGCGTAGAGATGTTCCGCAAGACGCTAGACGAGGGGATTGCGGGAGACAACGTAGGGTGCCTGTTGCGCGGCATCGACCGAGACGAGGTAGAGCGGGGGATGGTGTTGGCCAAGCCCGGGAGCATCAAGCCACACACGACGTTTGAGGGAGAGGTGTACGTGTTGAGGCGAGACGAGGGAGGGCGGCACACGCCGTTCTTTGCGGGCTATCGGCCGCAGTTCTATGTAGGGACGCTGGACGTGACAGGGGCGACCGAGCTGCCCGAGGGCGTGGAGATGGTGATGCCTGGGGACAGCGTGAACCTGAAGGTCAAGTTGATCGTGCCTGTTGCGTTGGAAGCGGGCTCCCGGTTCGCAATCCGCGAGGGTGGTCGCACCGTTGGCTCGGGCGTCATCACACGTGTCATCGAATAGGCGTTAACCAATGGCCAAAAGAGCAGTTCGCCTGGTTATGACCCTTGCTTGCACCGAGTGCAAGGAACGGAACTATACGACGGAAAAGAATCGGCGTAACGATCCGAGCCGGATGGAGCTGAAAAAGTACTGTCCGCGTTGCCGGACGCACACGTTGCATCGGGAGACGAAATAACCGGCCGCTGATAGCCAGGCGCGGATGGCGCGCAAGGATCTGAGCCAGCCATCCGCCGGTGGCTATCAGCTTACACAGGCCAGTAGCTCAATTGGCAGAGCAACGGTCTCCAAAACCGTAGGTTGCGGGTTCAATTCCTGCCTGGCCTGCCTGGCAAGAGGACACCGTCTCACGCGGAGGT
>JBFFCR010000593.1:0-1685 GCA_041559855.1 Anaerolineae bacterium
AGCAGCCGCCCCCACGGCCCCGCCGCCGTCGCCCACCCCATCGCCACCTACGCCGGTTATCCAGTCGTTTCTCCCTGCCGAAGCGGCCCCGCCGGGCGTGGTGATCAATGTCCAGGGGCAGCGCTTTGGCGACGAACCGGGCACCGTGACTTTTGGCAGTGCATCGGCGACGGTGCTCAACTGGGACGATACCTCTATCGACGTGCGCATCCCCTTGGACGCCGCGACCGGCAAGGTGCAGGTCGTGGTCAGCGCCGGGAGCCGGCGCGGCGAAGCTATGCCCTTTACCGTTCTGGCGCCTTCCTTGGCCTCGGTCGGCCTGCGCGGTGACCTTTTCTACGGGGCAGTCGTCGCCGATTTTGACGGTGATGATGATTTGGACATGTTTGTCCCGGGCAGCGTGCCAGAGTATGGGGTCGACAGCGCGTACTTTCTTAACAGCGGGGATGGTACCTTCGCCGAACAAGACCTGACCCAGGCGGGGTTGCCTGTGGGTATGGCCAGCGAGGACGCCGTGGCCGAGGATTTCGACCGGGATGGCGACGTGGACCTCTACATTGTGGGTAGTTCCCCAGGTGCCTACGCCCTCAACAACGGCGATGGCACCTTCACGCAGCAGAACCTGGCTGCGGCTGGCCTGGAGATGCGGCCCGACCAAGTGCCAGTGCAGAAGCTGGCCGTCGTGGCTGCCGACTTTGATCAAGATGGCGACCTGGACCTGTTCGTGGACATGGGCTTCTTTGAACCGACGGACGACTTTTACGCTCTAAACGATGGCGACGGTACCTTTACGCCCGTGGACCTGGCAGAGGCTGGCATCCCACCTGGCGGTGACGGGAAGTACGCCACGACGGCCGACCTGAACGGGGACGGCGCGCAGGACCTCTTCGTCGGCCACCTGGATGCCGAGGCTTCCTATCTACTGAACGACGGCAATGGTACCTTCACCTTGCAGCACCTGGCCGCTGCCGGCCTGGCCGAAGTGGGTGCTGGCAGTCATTCGGTACCCGCCGATTTCGACCTGGATGGCGACGTGGACCTGTTTTTGGCTGACGTCGAGCCGGCTGACAACTTTGCGGTGGAGGAGTTCTACGCCCTGAACAATGGTGACGGCACCTTTGTTCTTCAAGACATGGCGGCCGTGGGCTTGAGTACGCCCCCCCATCAGTTTCACTATTTTGTCGCTGCCGACCTGAACGGCGATGGGGCACTCGACCTGTATGGGGCCAACGTTTGGGAGCCCGGCGGCATCTACGCCCTGAACAACGGGGATGGCACCTTCTCCCTCCAGGATCTGGCAGCAGTTGGACTGGCAGTAGATGCAGCAACGGGCATCCCGGCGGCCGCTGACTTTGACGGGGATGGAGACCTGGATCTGCTCCTGGGCACTGCCTACGCACTGAACAAAGGGGATGGCACCTTTGTCCTTTTTCACTAACCAGGGACCTGCCAGGTCTGTTCTGCTGGTTCTGTTCGCTCTCCTGCCTGTGCCCCTGGCGCAGGCCCAGGGCGGCGTGGTGCTGCAGCCCTACTGGTCCTTCGAGACTGAAGCGCGTGTGACCGCCCTCGGGGCCGCCGACCTGGACGGCGACGGGCTGCCAGAGATCGTTGTCGGCACAGCAGACAATCAGCTCTACGTTCTGGAAAACGATGGCGACCTGGTCTGGCGTTACGAGGCGGGTGAT
>JBFFCR010000594.1:0-1682 GCA_041559855.1 Anaerolineae bacterium
CATGGTCAACTTTATCAGCTCCGTCATCGGCGCTCTGATCGCTGCCGGCCTGTTTCTACTGGTCTAGGCAGGCCCCAATCACGAATGGCACGAATCAGCGAATGACACGAATTCCACTCTGCTAACGTAACGGTTGCGCAACCAGGAACGAGATGTTTCCTGCGATGCGAAAAATGAACTTTACCAAGTGAAACAAGGCGAACTCTCGCTGTGGTAGCATGGTTGGGATAACCGGAAGCCCAACTCAAGCAACGACCACAGGAGAGTTCAAAATGATGATAACACCACCTGGTACCAGACTGCAACCCGTTGACACCCTTTGGGATAGCATCTTGGAAGAAATGTTGGCCGAGGCGTCGCTGCGGATTATGCCCGTGGAGCGAAAGGTGGATCTGTCTGAGTTCAGAATAACGTTCAGTGAGCCCAGACCTGAGGTCCACCGGATCGCTCAATGGGTGGGAGACAGGGTTGTGGGCGAAGCGATTGACGCGACTACAGAGCATGCCTGGCTGGTGGTGCTGGGATACTTTGCTCAGGCGCTGGAAGTGGTGAAGAGACTGGCAGGGGTGCCGATTGAGCAACGGAAAGGTGCGAATTGCGGGCCCCAGACGAAGTTGATCGAGTTTCTGGTGGGCATCTTGGGGGGCATTGAGTATCTGCAAGACTTGAACAAGTCTGACCATCCAATCGCCACAGACTCGACCGTGGCTGAAGCCTGGGCCCAAGAGGTGTTTGTGCACTATTCGGGGGTCAGCCGGACTTTGGATGCCAGCGACGAAGAGACACTGTTGGCGGTGGTGGAAGTGTTGCAAAGCGTGTCGCGTCCCTTCATTGATGCCGCAGTGCTGGAAACGATCCGGCAAGAGGAACAGGTGGTGATCGATGTGGATTTGACCGGGCGTGAGGTCAGTGCAACCAGTACCGATTACCAGGATGCTGACTTTGGCTGGATGGATGATGAGGTGAAAAAGGGCTACCAGGCAGCAGTGACCTCGTTGGTGTGTGAGCGTTGGAAGCGCCTGATGTTGACCTTGCAGCGCTACACGGGACGCACCAACTCGGCGGAATGTTTGCAGGCAGCGGTCCAAGCGGTGGAACAACTGCTGAGGATTCGCCCTCGACGACGGGTAGAGTTGGTCCGAGAGCGTCGGTGTGGACTGTGGGCACAAGACCATGAGCTGCAAGCGAAGTTGGATCGCACTCAGCAAGCAGAAACCGCGCTCTGGCAGCGGATTGGAGAGGCCAAAGCCGAAGCTAGGGAGTTGAGGAGCGAGATAGCGACTTGGGAAGCTGTCTATCAAGTCCAGGGGCGCCAAGCCAGTCGGCATTGCCGATTGGCCAAGGCCCGCCGCAAGCTCACGTCCGCGCAACAGCGCGAGAACCGCGCCTGGCGCGATCTCAAGAAGCTGCAAGGCAAGCGAGACCAGCAGCAGCGCAGAATGGACCAGTTGCAGGACAAGCTGCTCGCTCTGGATGAATGGTTGGACTACTTGGAAATGGACAACCAGACCAACCTCAACCCCGTATCCATCGTGCTGCGCATTGATGCGGGCTTCAGCACCGGCCCCAATATGGCTTGGCTGATTGAGATGGGCTACATTGTGCTGACCAAAGCTCATCATGGCGCTACCGCCCACAGCCTGCGTCAGCGCGTCTCGCCGCAGGCAAAATGGACCCGCGTC
>JBFFCR010000595.1:0-1667 GCA_041559855.1 Anaerolineae bacterium
CACCACCTCGAAGTTCACCATGAACTCGGGATACTCTTTTTTGAAGGTGTGATAGCAGTGCGGGGAAGAAACCAGGATCTTCTTCACCCCGTGGTCGACAAAGGTCTTGATGTTTTCCCGGGCCAGATGCTTGAATAGCTGCTCGTTGCCCGTCTTGCGAATGCTTTCTCCGCAGCAGTTCTCCTCAACGCCCAGTATCCCAAACTCTACCCCTGCACGGTTCAGGATAGTAGCCGTGGCAGCGGCAACTTTCTTCAACCTTGGGTCATAGCTGAGGTAGCAGCCGGGAAAATAGAGAACCTCCATTTCCTCTGTGAACGCTTTGACCGGCAGGCCTTCTGCCCAATCGCCCCTGGTCTCTCTATCTTCTCCCAGAGGATTGCCTTGAGAGGCAAGACTGGAGCTTACGCCACGAACCGGACGGACGGAGGGAGGAAAGAGGCCATATTCTGTCGCCATCCTCCGCAGGGCTACCATATCCTCGATTTGCTTCACGTCCCTGGGGCATTGCTGGTGACACAGCCCACACGTGGTACAGCGCCAGATCTCCTCACGTTCTATCTCACTCAGACCGAACGTAGCCTCACGGATCAGCTTGCGCATGCTAAAGGTAGCCACCCTATTCCAGGGGCACACCACATCGCAGATGCCGCACTCGTAGCAACGCTTGACGGCGTCTCCGCCGCTCGCCTCTATCTCCTCTATGACCTCTCTGAAAGGGGATAGGGGCAGAACCTCCATCATCTTATTCAGTCCTCTTCTCTTGTCCTCATCCCTCACTCCCTCTTTGACATCCGAGCAAGGGCGTCGACTATCTTCTGCAACCCGTATTTGTCGACCATTGACTCCAGCCCAATCTCCATGTCCTCCAGCGTTGCCTCCTCTTCTGCTTCCCCCTCCCTTTCTTCATAGATCAGGGCATCGTTCAAGCACCACTGGACACACAACGGCTCTTCTTGCGCCGGATCGTCTTCACACATATCGCATTTGAGAGGAAGGCCGGAATCGGGCTCTTTGAACTCGTCCCTGGACGGGCACGAAGCTCTGCAAAAGGCGCACTCCTCGTATACCTTGCCGTCAATGGTGTATCTGTCTCTGCCGGCACACTCGGCAGCCGTGTAGTCTCCCGCATATACAGGAACATAGATATCCGCCAGGGGATCGTGAATCACCCGGATGCGGGCTCTCGCCGGATTGCTACGGCCGTACTTTTCCGTAGCATGAAAGGCGGAGCATATTACCTCGCATGCGCGGCAGCCATTGCATTTGTCGACATCAATGTGTATGGTCTTGATGATCCTCTTCTCTGTCTCGACCTTTACGATTGTCGGCATCTTGACTATTCCTGCTCTTTTTCCGGTGTGATCTCTTGGGTGGGAGCAGTTGCATCATCCGTCAAGATACCCCTCTTACGGAAGTCTTGGCTCACATAGTCCAGGCCCAATCCATCCAGGGTCTTTTCAGTAGGGATACCTTCGTCGTTCCACCCTTTGTATCTGTAGTACGTATCCAAGAGCTCCTTCTCGAGCTCGGGGAATCTATGCTTCCAGTGGTTTGCCGGCGGTTTCTCGTCTTTTCGCCTCATACCTCGCCGTATATTGACTGCCCTTACCAGCGTTCGATACCTCTTGGCTGCTTGCGACAGCTTGGCTTCATCTATATCGATC
>JBFFCR010000596.1:0-1640 GCA_041559855.1 Anaerolineae bacterium
CGTCACCATCTCGCCCATGTCGGCCAACTGGGTGATCAAACACCTGTCATCGGTCGTCCTGCCCGACATGGACGCCTTTCGCGTGTGGGTAGCCGACGGCAGGTTTGACAAGCTGGTAGAGTTGGACTAGAATGCTATCTGCGCCTCCCGGCCTGCACGGGAGACTCGTTGGCCCCTATAGCTCAGTGGATAGAGCACCGGCCTTCTAAGCCGTAGGTCGCAGGTTCGAATCCTGCTGGGGGCGTCTACCTCCTACCAGCCCTTGTGCATCCAGGGTCTGCGTCACCTTCCCCCATTCTTGAAGGCCGAGGGTCTCAGCCCGACGCGCGGGATCTACCCCGGCCTGTCCAAGCGATTCGGCAACCTCTGCCGGTGCACATCCCAATCCGGCGCTCAGCGAGTTGCGCAGCATCTTGCGTTTCTGAGAGAACCCGGCGCGCACGACGCGGAAAAAGATCTCCTCGTCGACACCCTGAAGGTCTACAGCGGGCCGCTCGCCCACGTCGATCCGAACCACCGTCGAATCGACCTTGGGCACGGGGTAAAAGGCCCCCGCAGGGATGCGAGCCACAATGCGGGGCTGGCCGTAAAATTGGACGCTCACAGCCAGGATGCTCATCTTGCCCGGTTGAGCCACAATCCGTTCGGCGACTTCACGCTGCACGGTGACCACGATGAGAGATGGTCGGGGCTTCGTCTCGAGAAAGTGGCGCAACACCGCCGAGGTGATATAGTAGGGCAGGTTGCCAACCACCTTGTACTCCCGATGGGTCAATTCCGCTGAGGAAAAGCGGAGGACATCGGTGTTGAGTATCTCGACGTTGGGAGATCCGGAGAACTGCTCCCGGAGGAGCTCCACTAATTGGCCGTCCAGTTCCAGGGCCAGCACCCGTCCGGCCTGTTCAGCCAGCGGCCGGGTCAGCGTGCCGGCACCTGCGCCCACTTCTACCACCACGTCACCGGGGGTGAGATCAGCGGCAGTTACAATCCGCTGGAGCGCCACCGGGTCGGTGAGAAAGTTCTGCCCCAGCCCCTTGCGGGGATGCAGGCCGCGGGCGCGCAACAGAGCCGCCACGCTCTGGGTCATGCGCGCCTCGACAGGGACCTGGCGGCCTGTGGCCTCCGCCGCTGGTGAGCCGGGCTATCGGGATCTGTGTAACAGAAACCGGTCATCGCCGCTGCCGGTCTGGGAATTTGGGCCAGTCGGGGAGGATCCAGCGGATCTGGTGCGGGGGCGGCACTGGGGTGAGGAGGTAGATGTCGCTCCACCAATGCCACGACTCGTACTTGCCTTCGTCGAACCCCAAGTCGACGAACTTGCCCTTGACGCCCCCCCCTGTGTCGCCTGCTATTGCGAGTCCGTAGCCGGGCACGTACATCCTGGTCTTGAGCGGGATTACCGCGGGGTCCACGGCTACAATCCCCTTGGTCAGCCACCATCCCAGGCGCGTGTACCCATAGCGGGGATTGTCCCGGGTCTTGCCGCAGGTGGCGGCGGTGTATGAGGTGGTATACACGCGCATCTTGCGCCAGTACTCGATCGGTCCATCGGGCGTATCCATCGTGCGAATCACGATCTTGGTGCCGTAGGCCATGGTCTTGGTGACGGGTGGCTGCTCCGCCCAACTATCCTCCAGGAA
>JBFFCR010000597.1:0-1634 GCA_041559855.1 Anaerolineae bacterium
AGAGCGCGTAACTATCCACCCGGGACCAGCTCTGCACCAGCTCATAATACTCGGTGGCCTGGTTCAGGCCCTTGGCAGCCTGGTCCAGGTCGTTCCTCTCATAGTGTACAATACTCATTTGCCTCCGCAAATGGGCCAACATCCGCGCAGGCCGTCTCTCCCGGCCCTCCGACCTGGACCATTCTTCTATCCAGAATAACCCCTTTTCGCCGTTGGCAAGGGCCCGGTTTAACGCTCCGCGTGCGCAATCTATGTACATCAGATGCTGTATGCAAGCCAAAGCGGCGTAACGACTGCCAGCTTGTTGATTCAATGGCAAGGCACTTTGAAGGGCCTGATAGGCAGCTCCCATCCGGCCAAGTTCAAAGTATCCCATTCCTAGAGCCAGTGTAATCGCCCCTTGCACGGCACGCATTTGGTCCGCCGGATGTTCTTTATCCGCTTCTTCTGACAGCGCTCTCAGGGCTGCGAGCGCAAGGTCGACAGCACGATCGAATTCACCCCTATGCAAGGCCATATAGACGCGGACAGCGTTGGCGTAGTTAGTGATTTGACTGGCGGAGAAAGACGCCGGCTGTTCAGCCTGCGGCTTCTCAGCCGCCAGCAGCTTGGTGGGGTGTGCCAGGTGCGCTTCGGCCAGCGCCAACGTCGACTCAGCCGCTTCCAGTTGATACTCGAATTGCAGGGCCCAGGCATGGTAGATGCACAGCCGGGGGAACTTGCTGCGCGCCTCCACAGGAAGCCTGTTCGCCCACCGAAGCACCTTGTTGACTTTTGCACTGGATAGGAAGAGCGTTTCAACGCTCTCGTCTAGCAACTGCGCCGCCCGCGTTACGTCGTCTCCCGCAAGCGAGTGCTCGATAGCTTCATCCACCATCCCCTTGGCTTCGTACCACTGGCTGGCCCGCACGTAAAGCTCCGGAACGATCTCTGGCTGGATCTCGTGAAGACGCTGCCGCAGGAAGTCGGCAAAGAGGTGGTGATAGCGATACCATTCTCTACGGTCATCGAGTGGGATCAAGAAGAGATTGGCCCGCTCCAGTTTCTCCAGGATCTCTTTGCTCCGATTTCGTCCTTCGTCCAAAACCGCATCGCACAGAGATGCATTGAACCGCTCCAGGATCGAGGTGCGAAGCAAGAACGTCCGCACCTCTTCAGGCTGACGGGACATGACCTCGTGAACCAAATAATCAATCAGATGGCGATGGCTGCCCGTGATGGCGACGACTTGGTCGTGCTGGTCGGGGCGGCCTTGCAGGGTCAGGGCGGCCAATTGCAACCCGGCGATCCAGCCCTCCGTGCGCGTTTCCAGGTTGACGACGTCTTCATTGGAAAGGGCAAGCCCCATTAGGTCGTTGAGGAAAGCGGTCGCTTCGTCAAGCGTAAACCGCAGATCGGCCTCTCGTATCTCCGTCAGCTCTCGTTGGACGCGCAAGCGTCCCAATGGCATCGGCGGATCCGTCCGGGAGAGGATGACTACGTGCATTCCGGGCGGGATGTGGTCGAACAGAAAGTCGAGCGCTCGGTGGATTCTGAGTTTGGTGATAACGTGGTAGTCGTCTAGGACTAGGGCAAAGCGGGAAGCTGAGGCGGCGATATCGTTGACCAGCACGGTCAGCAGGGGTTCGATTTCG
>JBFFCR010000598.1:0-1607 GCA_041559855.1 Anaerolineae bacterium
CGTGGTTGGGGCATGCGGTCCTCGATCTCACGCATCAGCATGCGCAGATCGCGCACCATGTCCTCGAACACGCCCGCATTCAGCCAACGCTGCGTCTGCTGGTACACCACATGCCACGGTGGCAGGTCGTTGGGCATCATACGCCACTGCATACCGGTGCGCAGGATGTAGCGCAGGCCGTTGAACACCTCGCGGAGAGGATACTCCCGTTGCGGGGCGTCCTCTCTCATCAGTGTCAGATAGGGCGCCACAAATGCCCACTCTTCGTCGGATACGGGGCTTTCGCAGCGGATAGCGCAACCCAGAAGAAGTGAAGCCGCAACCCGGGGAAGCATAGCGGCGCATCTCAACATAGGATGCGCCGCTATGGCGTTTGTGGTGAGATTCCTCACACTCTAGGATATCGAGGCACCAGCTCGATCAATCTTAGGAAGGGGAGGGATCTCATGAGCCAATGTACAGGTAAGGGGCTGACAGCGCAAGCTGTCGAGGAGGCCATGGAGCAGCACGAGGGACTGATCCACGCCTTCATTCGACGTCAGGGAGGAGGTGACATTGGATATGAGGAAGCGCTGCAGGCAGGCCGGATCGGACTGTGGCACGCGATCCGGGGCTATGACCCGACGCGAGGGACGAGCTTGTCCACTTACGCCTGGGTGGCTATCTGCCGCCAGATCCATCAGCGGGCCAAGGAACTGAGCCGGGAGACCGATGTCTGGTCGCAGGAGGTACCGCCATCGTGGATCGTGCCGGGCCCTGCAGAGGGATTGGAGCGAGAACTGACGCAAGAGGTGCTGCGCGATCTCGTCAGTCAGCTTCCGGAACGTCTTGGCCAGGTGATTGTCGCTCGGTATGGCTTGGGAGAGCGGCCGCCGTGCACGCTGAAGCAGCTGGGCGAGGAGTTAGGTCTCACAAGGGAACGGGTGCGGCAACTCCAACAAGATGCGCTGGCGTGGCTGCGCCACCCGGCCCACTCGTGGCGCTTGCGCCAACTGGTGGGCAAGAACACAGCAGCCGATTACCGGCGTGCCCTGGCGCAGAACGCGGCGCTGCGGCGTTCTCGGAGGCGGCAGCGGTGAAGACTAGCAAAGAACCGACCGCCATCGAGAAGCGAGCACAGAACCCGCAGGCCTTAGCCCCTTTCAGGCTGCACAATCTGAAGCACAACCTGCCTCTCGTCTTTCCGCATCACCCTGACCTGCCGCCATCCCCTAAACCGCGCTATCGCTCTGCCTACCGCTACCTAGGGTTTGACGACCTGAACGAGGAGACCATAGAGACGTTCTCTTGCTTCGAAATCGCCGTTCGGCTCTTCGACTACAGTCCTCTGGAAGCGCTCCTGGCAGCTCACATCTACGTGGCCTCGGCCAAGGGGCAGGTGCCTTTTCACCCCTTGAGCATGTACTTGTTGAGCATCTACCGGCGAGAGCGGGACCTCTCCCGTCACGAGGTGCTGCGCGTCTTACGACACCCACAGGACGGCCTGGCCCTGCGGCGCTGTACCGGATTTGAGGATCACAGACCCTCTGAATCAGGTCTGCGCTACTACGAGGCGCAGCACACGCCTGAACTGCAGATGGAGATCAATGCGCTCCAGGTGGATCTGC
>JBFFCR010000599.1:0-1604 GCA_041559855.1 Anaerolineae bacterium
TGGGCCATCATTGTATTGGCGTCGCCGTGGCGCAATTTGGTGGCCACGAGCACCTTCGCCCCTTCTTCCCGCGCCAGCAGTGCCGCCGCCGATCCTGCGCCACCGCCGCCGATGATCAGCACGTCGGTGTCGAAATCAACCCGCTCCAGATCCAGGTCTGTGTCTCGCAGCAAGCTGTGGCCCTCCAGGAGGTCGGCGAGTTCGTGGGGGGTGCGCATCCCCTCGGCCTGGCCGACCCGCAGCTCGCGCATCCCCTCCGGCTTGTAATCGGGATGGTACTTGCGCAGGACCTCCTGTTTCTCAACAGGGGTCATCATGGGCCAGGTCTCCTGCAGGCGCGCCGGCCTTGAGGTCTCTACCTTCTCAATCGATTCCCTCATGGCGGGTGTGTATCCTTCGTTCATGGTATCCCCCTAATCCGGCTCGATGTCCCGAGTGTTGTACGTCTGACGCAGTTCAGCGTCGGGCATCTCTTTTATCTTGACGAATTCGTCGTCGTATTTGCCGGAACGAATCTCGGCCACTCGCTCCGACAGGTGCTGGGCTCGGGGTGCCAGGTAGCGCCCGTGCAGCCGTCGAGCCAGGATGGCGATGTTTGGCTGTGCCTCCTCGGCTGGGCAGCGGGAGACGCACATCCCGCACATGATGCAATCGAAGGAGAGATCTGCCACCCGCGAGATGTCGCCCCGCATAGCGGCTGCCATATAATCCTTCACCTGCAGGTCCTGGGGACAGCTCTTGGTGCAGGTGCCGCAGCCCAGGCACTTGAGCACCTGGGGATAGAGCCTGACCAGGGTGGCGAAGGTGGGTTCGAGTTCATCCAGCCGGTATTGTGCCCGCTCTGCGGGATAAAAGGGAATCTGGGTCAGGTACATGCCCGGCAGCACCTGGGTCCCGCAGGCCAGGCCGACGTACAGTTTCGGATCCCCGTCAATCCGGTAGACGGTAGAGCACGCCCCGCAGAATGCAGCGCGGCAACCCACGCCGCGGATTAATTTGTAGCCAGCATACTCGAGGGCGCCCATGATCGTCAGCGAGTCGGGCACGTCGTACCGCTTGCCCATGATATAGATGGGAATCATCTCAGTTTCAGCCATTCCAACCTCCCGGAATCGTACTCTGCACTCGGTAGGTGCTCTGCGCCCGGCGCAGTGCACACCACGCGAGCTCGTTCACTAGTGTGGCCTTTCGCCCAAAGCTGTCAGCTCGTCCTCGCGGAATTCCTGAACCGGGGCGGCCTCGTCGAGGCTGCGCCCGGGGTGATAGTCAAGGATGGCCTGGGCCTTTTGGCCCACGGCGCGAAAGATGGTGCCGACCGGAATGTCGACAGGACAAACCTCGCTGCAGACGCCGCAGCCGATGCAACTGGTGACCATGTGGTTGAGGCGGGTGAGGTGGAAGAGCAGGGTGTCGGGCAAGAGACGGACGGCGCCCTTGCGCTCGGCCCACTGGAAGAAGAGCTGGGACTCGTGCTCAAAGGTGGGGGTGCGGAAGATGCACTCGCGGCAGTAGCAGATGGGGCAGTTGATCATGCAGTTGTGGCAGCGGATGCAGGCGGAGAACTCGTGCAAGAGACTGTCGATAGAGTGGACGCGGTCGCGGAA
>JBFFCR010000600.1:0-1594 GCA_041559855.1 Anaerolineae bacterium
ATCAGTCGCGGGATCAGGTAGGAAAAGATGAGGCGGCCATTGCTGGCGCCGTACGCCTGGGCAGCCTCGATATAGGCAGACTCCCGTACCTGTATGAACATGGCCCGGTAGGTCTTGATCGCTCCGGTAAAGATGCTCAGCAGGATGGTCGCCGTCAGCATGAGCCAGAGGCTCCTGTTGTAAATGATGCCGACCATGATCAGGATGGGCAAAAAGGGCAGGACCATGTTGATCTCGGTCACGCGCTGGATGATCTCGTCCACCCAACCGCCAAACCAGGTCGCGATGCCCGAGATGACCATAGTCAGGCCGGTAGTAAAGACAGCCGCCAGCAATCCAAAGGACAGGGCGATCGGCGTCCCCCACAGCAAGGCGATCATCAGATCCCGGCGGCGGTGATCGGTTCCGGCGAGCCCGTGGACCTGGCCGTAGAGCACCAACTCGGCGTCCAGATCAGTTTCCGGCTCAAAGGTGAAGGCGGTGATCTGCATGGTATACGTCCCCTGCAGGGCAACCGGCTCCTCTGAATCGGGGGCGGCGAGCAGACCGACGTGAGCTTGCTGTCCCAGATCGTCCGTCAGATCCTTGTCCTGCGACAAGGGGTACCGTTGGGAAGCTCCCTTTATCGCAACCTTTCCGATCTTGATCTCCTCACCCGCGGGCGTCAGCCAACTGACGGTAACGAAGGGCGCCTTCTCCTCGTACTTGGCCTTGAAAAAGACCTGGATCTCCTGCGGGAACCCCTCGTACGGATAGTCAAAGGTCAACGGAATCGAGATCGTTGCGTTGTCCGGATTGTTGGAATTGGGCGTCACAGTCTTCTCTACCGTTCCATCTTGGCTGTTGACGGTGATCGTCTCGGGCCGATCGTGCGCGGTAAACAGGTTGACCCAGGCAGGGCTGGCACGCTCGGGGACATTGTACCAGTCCTCCTCCGATCCACGCCAGAGCCGAATTGCTTCGCTGTAGGGCAGTGCAATCAGCGTATAGATCGAAACGCCGACCAGGGCAAGGATGATCACCAGGCCGATTACGGCCGACGGATAGCGTCTGAGGTCTTGCAGCGTGCTCCAGATCCTTTTCATGCGCGAGCGCCCTCACTTCCGATTCTCACCCGGGGGTCGACCATGGCGTAGACGAAATCCAGAAGAAAGACGGTGAGCGCGAGTAGATACGCATAGATCACCGTCGAGCCAACGATCACCGGCGTATCAGGACCACCGATGGCCTCGTACAGCGCCCGGCCGATTCCCGGCCAGTTAAAGACCGTCTCGAGGATGATGGCCCCACTCCAAAGGGTGATAAGCATCAGGGCAAAGTTGGTTATGATCGTCGGCAGGGTCGGCCTGAGAACGTAGCGCCTCTCGATATCCCTGTCGGACAGCCCCTTGGCCTTGGCCATCTCCACATAGTCCTCGCTGGAGTAGATCAGGAAAAAGGTCCGCCAGTTGTAGGTAGTCAAAAAGAAGGAGCTGATAAAGATGGCGGTCGTGGGCAGGATCAGGTGCTTGGCGACGCTGAGGTAATAGCCAATACCCTCAGGCGGGGGGGCATCAACCATCCCGTTAAACGGCAGCCACTGTAGCAACGCGGC
>JBFFCR010000601.1:0-1592 GCA_041559855.1 Anaerolineae bacterium
AGACGATGCAAAGCCAAAGCGGTATACGACGTTATCCAGCCTGCTCTCCAGGATGACCAAGAGGTTGGTGCCGGTCAAACCGCGGCGCCGCTCAGCCTCTTGGAAATATCGACGGAACTGGCGCTCCAAAACGCCATAGACCCGGCGAGCCTTTTGCTTGGCCCGCAGCTGGAGCGCATAGTTCGACTCTTTCCTGCGGAACTGAGATCGCCTGCCATGGGACCCTGGCGGATAGGGCCGCCGTTCGAGCGCACACTTGGGCGACAGGCAGCGTTCCCCCTTCAGAAAGAGTTTTTCACCCTCGCGGCGACATAGCTTGCACACCGCGTCCTTGTATCTTGCCATTATACCTCCACGGTTCGGACAGGGCTTCTGCCTGCCCGATGTACAACTAGACCCTGCGCTTCTTGGGCGGGCGGCATCCGTTGTGCGGGATCGGCGTCACATCGGTGATCGACGTGATCACCATGCCGGCTGCTTGCAGGGCACGGATAGCCGCCTCGCGACCCGGGCCAGGTCCCTTGACAAAAACGTCGAGTTCGCGCATCCCGTTGGCCTGCGCACCACGAGCTGCCTGCTGGGCCGCCAACTGCGCGGCATAGGGCGTGCTCTTGCGCGATCCTTTGAAACCGGCTGTCCCGGCGCTTGCCCAGGCAACCGTGTTTCCCACCGGATCGGTCAAAGTGATAATCGTGTTGTTGAACGTGGCCTGAATATGGGCTTGCCCCCTGGGGATCACGCGCTTTTCGCGGCGCGGCCCACGCCTCGGCCCCTGTCGCCTTCTTCCCATAATACCTCCTAGCCGCTTGGCTACTTCTTGGCTCGCGCCCGGCGCTTGCCTGCCACGGTCTTCCGGGACCCTCGCCTCTGACGGGCATTGGTCCGGGTTCGCTGACCACGCACCGGCAGATTCTTCCGGTGACGGATCCCGCGATAGCAGCCAATCTCCTGCAAGCGCTTGATGTTCATGGCCACTTCGCGCCGCAGATCACCTTCTACGCGATAGTTACGGTCTATGATCTCGCGCAGACGAGCCACCTCTGTCTCGGCCAAATCCCGCACCCGCGTATTCGGATCAACCTCAGCCTGGCTGAGGATATCCTTGCTGATGGTCCGGCCGATCCCATAGATATAGGTCAGCGAGATCTCGATCCGCTTGTCCCGCGGCAAGTCCACTCCCGCAATACGTGCCATCGATCTCCTCCGTTTCAGTGCACAGGCTACCACGCACTACTGTGCACAGTACCCCGCACCCTTGCATCTACCCCTGCCGCTGCTTGTGCTTCGGATTCTCGCAGATAACGCGTACTACACCGCGCCTCTTGATGATCTTGCACTTCTCACAACGTCGCTTCACAGATGGTTTGACCTTCACGATATTCCTCCCAGGCCCGCTATAGACTCGTCAAAATCTCCGGGCCATTCTTGGTGACAGCCACAGTATGCTCAAAGTGAGCGGAGCGTGTGCCATCAGCCGTCACCACAGTCCAGCGATCATCCAGCACGCGCGTCCTCCAGTCGCCGATGTTTACCATCGGCTCCAGAGCAAAAGTCATGCCGGGCCGCAGTCGTACACGCCCGCCCAACCGCGG
>JBFFCR010000602.1:0-1590 GCA_041559855.1 Anaerolineae bacterium
AGAAACACCCTGTAGAATTCGGCCTTGTCCCTGGGAACCAGGGGATTGCCCCGGTGGATGATCAGTTGGTAGAATAGCTGCTGGCCGTCCAGGTACACCGCGCCGCCACCCACCTCGCGCCGGAAGACGGGGATGCGATGCTGGCGGCAATACGCCAGATCCACCTCGTGCTCGGCGTCCTGGTGGCAGCCGATGCAGACGTAGGGCTCTGCCGGGGCAAGCAGGATCAGGCCCTCCATGCCCAGGCGGGGAAAGGCGTGGTAGATCAGTTGCGAATCAAGCCAGGGTACGTGGCCCAGCTTGTACAGGTTCATTGCCGCTGATCCTCTCCTGGCCGGTTACTTGCCGTACCTCTTCCGTTCGGCGGCGATGAACTCGGAAAAGGCAGCGTCGCTGGCCCTCATCAGGTCCTGTGGCTCGCCGCTGATCTCAACTCTGGCGACCCAGCCTTCTCCATACGGGTCGTCGTTGATGATCAGACTATCCCGCTCAATCTCCTTGTTGGCCTCGACGATCTTGCCAGAGACAATGGCGTTGATGCGTCCCACCCACTTGCCCGACTCGATCGACATGAAGGGCTCGCCGTAGGTGATGCTGCGACCAACAAGCGGCACCTCGGCGTAGACAATCTCGCCAGCGAGATCCTGGCCAAAGTCGGTCAGGCCTATGGTTGCTGTGTTGCCGTCAATGCGAGCCCAGTTGTGCGAGCGGTCGTAGAGCAGATCCTCGGGGAAGTCGTAGCCGTCGATGTCCATGATTCCATACCTCCTGCTAGGGGACTGCCCGCCTGGCAGCCCGAGCTGCGGGTGCAGGACCGGTTCCGGCCTCTATAGCGATTCTATACCGCTTCCAGCAGCCTGTCAAACGGGTTGGAGGGGGCTGTAGCAAAGTCAGATGGAATCACTGAGGCAATGAACGCATGACCTCTCTGAATAGAAGATCCGCTCAGTGATACCTCACCCAACCGTCCGTCCGTAGGCAAAGAGGTCACCGGCCCGGTAGATATCCATCTGCACCCTAGAAAACGGCTCAGCCTGGAAGGACTGCTCGCCGTTCAATACGATCTTGCCCGTTTCCAGGTCTATCTGCAGGTGATCGCCGTCCTTGAATCCCTTGCAGATCTGGGTCAGGTTGGGCAGGACGACGATGGGGAAGCCGCTGTTGATGGCGTTGCGCTTGTAGATCGCCCCATAGCTCTCAGCCACAATGGCGCCGACTCCGAGGGCGCGAAAGCAGTCTACGGCCTGCTGGCGGCTGGAGCCTGCGCCAAAGTTCACGCCCGCCAGGAGGATGTCACCCGGTTGCGCCTTCTTGGCAAAGTCCTCCCACCCTTTGAGGTTGTCTAACGCGTACTGGCCCATCTGCTCGACGTCGGTGATGTGCAGGTAGCGATTGTGAAAGATCATGTCGGTGTCGATGTCATCGTAGAGCTTGCCGTCAGGCGTGGTCAGAACCCAGATGCGGCCTTGAATCTTTGTCTCTTTCATCTCCCTCTCCTAGTGCATTCCCGTACCTGATTGTTGGAGTGGAGGCTTCAGCCGGAGCGGTCTGAAATGAGCAGAAACCGGCTAAAGCCTAGTATAGGGAATA
>JBFFCR010000603.1:0-1565 GCA_041559855.1 Anaerolineae bacterium
GCGAGAGGCTGTCGCCCAAAGGCGGGCTCCTACTAATGACACGGGTTCTGTCACCGCGAGCGTCAGCGAAGCGGTCTCCTCGGTCGTAGTTGGGGATCGCCACGCCGCCCAACGACAGGGCGGCTCGCGATGACAGGGGCTGTGGTGTCTTTTCCTTTGGGGTGGCGAGACACGCCATGGATCAACTCGCGATGACCGACTTGGCGGCAACCCTGCATCTCTTGTGAGAAGCGCTTGACTGGAGCCACAGGATCTGGTAGAATATCGTTGCACTGATCGCGACACTCTTGGCGCGAACCGGATCCTGTACTGCGCAGTACGCCGCATCGTGACCTGTCCAGGTACCGAGGAGGGCAGATGAACCAAGCATGGCCTGCTCTACGCCGTAGGCCCCCGGTGGGAGCCGGCCTCTTGTTGTGCAAGGGCCCCGAGTAGGTAGGCAGGCAGCATCCCCCCAGAAAGGAAAGGAAGCAATATGAAACACGGACGCAGATTCTGGTTTGGAGCCCTGCTGGCGGTGCTGGCAGCGGTGCTTGTCCTGTTCGCCGCCGGGGGACAGGACGTACTTGCAGAGGGAGATATCATCAAGGTGGAGATCGACGTCACCCCGGACATTGCCAACAACGTCATCAGGGTGCGGCCGTGGGTGAAGGTGGAGGTGGCCATTCTGACCACGTTGGAATTCGACACCGCTCACGTCGATGCCGAAACCGTGGTCATTGCCGGGGCTCCAGCCATGTTCCCCGTGTTTCAGGATGTGGACTTTGATGGCGACCAGGACCTGGTCCTTCTCTTCGCGGCGGACGAGATGGACGAACTCGACAGGGATAGCACCAAGGCCACCCTGACCGGCGAGACCATCTATGGAGTCCAGATCGAGGGCACGGACAAGGTGAAGGTCAGGTAGCAGACGGGCAAAGAGTGCAGGGAGGGCGGCGCCTTCCAGGATACTCAATCCCACGCTGGTTGAGGCTGCTGGACTGTGGTCCAGCAGGAGCCAGACTGTGTGAAAACTCCTGTTTATGGCATAATAGGGCCTATCCGGAAAAGAGCAAGTTGAGGAGGCCATGTGGGCTTTGTGCAAGGTGTCCCTCGTAACCAGGTCGTGATGTTTCCCGAGAGCTTGGATGAGTACGTGAGCGATGATAATCCAGTGCGCTTCATCGACGCGTTCGTTGACGGCCTTGATCTGCGGGCTTTGGGCTTTGAGCGTGCCGTGCCAGCGGAGACGGGCCGGCCACCGTATCACCCTGGGGTTCTGCTGAAGCTGTATGTGTACGGCTATCTCAATCGGATTCGTTCGAGTCGGAAGCTGGAGCGAGAAGCTCAGCGGAATGTCGAGTTGATGTGGTTGCTGGGCAAGCTGACACCGGACTTCAAGACCATTGCCGACTTTCGCCGCGACAACGGTGAGCCTATCCGCGCGGTTTTCCGGGAGTTCACCCAGGTGTGTCGGCGGCTCGAGCTGTATGGCGGCGAGTTGGTGGCGGTAGATGGCAGCAAGTTCAAAGCAGTGAATAGCCGGGATCGGAACTTCACCGAGCGCAAGTTGGAAGGTCTGGACA
>JBFFCR010000604.1:0-1562 GCA_041559855.1 Anaerolineae bacterium
AGATGAGCAGGATATCAGCCTCGCCGAGACCGACAAGGGGCGAGTACACCCGTTCAGAATCCCAGCGGACGTGGGTATTGACGGTACCGCCGCGCTGAGACATGCCATGTACCTCTGACTTTTTCACGTCGAATCCTGCTGCCAGGGCGACGCTGGCCATGACGTCACTCGCCAGGATGGTCCCCTGGCCTCCCACCCCTGCCATTAGAAAGCTGTAGCTCTTGCCCATGATCCTATCCTCTCCGCACTCTGGCTCTAGTCCCGGGGCTCTGGGGCGACCTGGTCGCGGAACAGTATCGCCTTCCGCGGACACACCTGGGCGCACACCTCGCAGCCCGTGCACTGCTGCTGATCGATGATGGCCTTGGGGCGCTGTGTCTTTTCATCCAGCTCGTCGCTCTTGAGGATGGCCGGGCAGCCGATGCGGAAGCACATGGTGCAGCCGTTGCATTTGCCGGCATCCACCTCAAGAGGCAGCCAGCGCTTGCGCGCGTTGGGCAGCAGGGCGCACTCTTCGCGGACGATGAGCACGCTGGGTCCCTCGGTCGCGAGAAACTCCTTGAGCGTGTCGTCCAGCGCCCCCACGTCAAAGGCATGCACCGTCCTGACGCGGTCAATGCCCAGCGCCTTGACGAGGGGCTCCAACTCCAGTGGCGCGACCTCCTGCATCTGCAAGGTACGGCCGGTGCCGGGATTCTGCTGGTGGCCCGTCATGCCGGTGGTGCGGTTGTCGAGGATGAGGGTGATGACGTCGCTCTGGTTGTAGGCCACATTGGCCAGGGCCGGCATGCCTGTGTGGAAGAAGGTCGAGTCGCCGATGACGGTCACCATCCGCTCCCCAACGCCGGCCTGCGCAGCGCCGTGCGCCACACCAATGCCGGCCCCCATGCAACCCAGGGTATGCATGGCCGAGAGCGGCGGCACCACGCCGAGGGAATAACAGCCGATGTCGCCCGCTATGGCCACCTTGCGCTTGTTCAGCAGGTGAAAGATGGCGCGATGGGGACAGCCGGGGCAGAGAACGGGCGGGCGGGGCGGGACCGCGGGCTTGTCGAGCTGCGCGACGGGCACGCGGGCCGATTCGGGCAAAAGGCCTGCCGCGATGGCGCTCTCGCGCACGACGCGCGGATCGAACTCGCTAACGATGGGAAAGATGCTCTTGCCCTCGCACTCGATCCCCATCAGCTTGATCTCCTCCTCGACAAAGGGATCCAGCTCTTCGATGACGATGAGGCGATCCACGTTGGCCGCGAACTCGCGGATCAGATCAGGCGGCAGGGGATAGGTCATGCCGAGGCGCAGGAACGACGCCTCAGGAAAGACGTCCCTGGCGTATTGGTAGGCAATGCCGCAGGTCACAATGCCCAATCTGCCGGCGGGAGTGCTCGTGTCGCCCCATTCCACGCGGTTGAAGGGAAAACTCTCGGCAAAGCGGGCAAGCTGCCGGATCCGTTCCTCGATGACGGGGTGCCTGCCGCGCGCGTTGCCGGGCACCATGACGAACTTGTGCGGGTTGCGCGGGAACTGCTCCCGGGCCGGCACCACGGGAATCTGCTCACCCA
>JBFFCR010000605.1:0-1562 GCA_041559855.1 Anaerolineae bacterium
CGATCCAAGAGCTCGTCGAGTCCGTCCACTGTCTCCAAGTCATCCCGGCCGGCCATATGCCATACCAGCTCGAAGTCAAAGCGTGTGCCCAATACCGCGCCCCCCTCCAAGACCTGTCGCGCGACCGGGCTGAGACGCGCCAACCGCAGCTGCGTGGCCTCGCTTATGGTATCCGGTATAGGAAGGTTTGCCAAGGCTGCCGGATTACCTGGCAGTGGGCCGGACTCGATGATGACCCGGAGCATCTCAAGAAGAAAGAAGGGATTGCCGGCGGTGATCCGAAATAGTTGCTCAGCCAACTCTTTGTGCGCCTGTCCGGACTCAAGCAGGTGGCTCAAGATGTGGCTCACATGCTCTCTTTCCAACTCGCCGAGGGTTAGTTCCGTGAGGACGTTCAATCTCTGCAGCGCGCGGCAGTGCGCAGTCATGGCCTGGTGGTCTTCGCTGCGGCAGGTTCCGACGATCAGCAAACGCGTGTCACGGAGCCGGGCTCCTACATAGACCAACCATTCCAGCGTGGCGCCGTCGGCCCAGTGAAGATCATCGAGAACCAAGATCACCGGATGTGGGCCTTCAGATAACCCCAAAACTGTGCGGAACAACGCTTCAAACAGCCGCGCACGCGCCTCGCTCGCGTCTCCTGGCACGGGCGCAGGAAGATCAGGGTAAAGCCCGTGTAACTCGGGTAGTAATCGCGATGCCTCTGCCAGCCAAACGGGCGAAACGTTGAGAGAGGTGTGCTGGGCTTTCATGCGGGACCGCAGCGCTTGAGTAATGGGATAGTAGGGCAGCGCTTCACCGCCGGGCTGACTCAGACCGACCAGGACCACGGACTGTGCAGCAGAGTGCGTGACAAAGTCTTGTACCAGTCGCGTTTTTCCAATTCCGCTTTCGCCGGTAACGATCACCACGGAGCCTTGCCCAGAACGGGCGCGAGTCAACGAATGGCCCAGCCGGCGCAAAGCGTCTTGACGTCCGACCAAAGGTACATCCAGGCTGGGGAGCGTCGTCCATCTTGACGCGAGCGATGGAGAGGTAGCCCGTTGGAAGCGATCCTGCAGGGCAGACTGGTATATAGCCTGCGTCTCAGGGACGGGATCGACACCGAGTTCCCGTTCAAGGATGGCGGCACATTGGTCAAACTGCCTCAGGGCCGCGCTCCGGTCGCCGAGTGCGAGATAAGACGTCATCAACCAGCGGTGCATCTCTTCAGCCAGTTCATCGACAGCGAGATAGCGCTGGGCAAATCCGATCGCGGCTTCGTGATCGCCGCTGCGGGCGTGTTCTTCAACGAGCTGCGACAATGCACGCAGATACAAGCGCGTGAAAGCTTGGGCTTCAAGTGTTGACCATATCTCGAATTCGGCGTTGTCAGGCAGGGAGAAACCGTCAAGAAAGCGTCCGCTATAGAGTTCAACCGCTCTGTGGAGAGATTCGATCTCTTGCCGTAGCTGTGACGTGTCACACAGCCGCTCGAACGTGGCGGCATCCGGGCCGTGGCCGCTCATGCAGTTGTGCAGGCTGGCGCCGCCGGGCACGAAGCCCTCGGCCTTGGCGTCGTA
>JBFFCR010000606.1:0-1541 GCA_041559855.1 Anaerolineae bacterium
CCTCAGCGGCCCAACCACACGGCCCGCCACCCATGGTCACCCCCGTCAACAGCAGTTCATCGCCTGTACGGGTTGCTTCACGGATCGCCCGAGCCAGCTGCACTGTTGGTGAAGGCATCACCATTTTGAGCGCGTTTTCGGATTCCTTGTCTGTATCGAACAACAGCACATCCTGCGTGCCGGTCCCAATATCGACGGCCAGAATCTGCATCCAAGCCTCTCTTGCTGCGGGGTTCCGCCGAGAGTATAGCACAGCCTCTGACATTAACCAAATGGCAGTGCTGTGTGAAAGGGGAGCCCTGGCTGAAGCACGAGCCTGCGGCAAACCCGTTTATCTGCTTTCTGAGCCTCTTTGACAATACGACTTCTCGGTGGTACACTTTTTCGAGATCTTGCAGCAATTGGACAGGAAACGCCTGTGAAGTACTATCTCGAATCGCTGGGTTGTCCCAAGAACTTGGTCGATGCGCACGGCATGGCCCGTCTGCTAAAACAGATGGGCTATCAGCCGGTAGAGGATGCCGCTCAAGCGCAGGTGCTCATCGTCAACACCTGCGGCTTTGTCGAGGATGCCCGGGAGGAATCGATCCAAGAGCTGCAACAGCTGGCTGCCAAGAAGCGTCGCGATCAGGTGCTCATCGCCGCCGGCTGCCTGTCGCAACGGTGGGGCGACGCCCTGACGCACCGCGTCCCGGGGGTGGACGCTCTGTTAGGCACCCTCCGCTGGAGCGAAATAGGCTCTCTGATCCAGGATCTGCTTGCCAGGCGGGAAGGGCATCGGCAGAGCCCTCTGGCCCGTCTTGGGGATCCGCTGTTGCTGGCGGATAGAGACACACATCGGGTTGCCCGACAGGGAGCAACGGCCTACCTCAAGATCGCCGATGGCTGCAGCGCGCCCTGTGCCTTCTGCGCCATCCCTCTGATCAAAGGGCCGGCTGTCAGCCGTGCGGCACAGGTGGTGGTGGAGGATGCCATCGACCTGGTCCGACAGGGGATCAAGGAGATCATTCTCATAGCTCAGGACACGACGGCCTATGGTCGGGATAGAGGGGAAGGGGACGCCCTGCCTGGCCTGGTCCAGGATATTCTGGATGCAACTCGTGACCTGCGCTCTGCGCCTGCCAGGGGCAGGAACCGGGAGGGTGTCTCGCCGCACCAGCTTTTCTGGCTCCGGCTGATGTATGCCTATCCGGGTCACATCAGTCGGCGTCTGATCGAGGTCATGGCCAGTGACCCGCGCGTGTGCCACTATCTGGACCTTCCCCTGCAACATTCCCATCCGGACACGCTGCGGCGCATGAGACGGCCCGCGAATGTGGATCGGGTACGGCGGTTGATCGCTGATCTGCGAGAGGCCATGCCCGATGTTGCCTTGCGCACATCCTTCATCGTCGGCTATCCGGGCGAGACAGAGCCCGAGTTCGAAGCCCTGCTGCGCTTTGTAGCAGAATGCCGCTTTGACCGTGTCGGGGTGTTTGTCTATTCGATGGAGGATGGGACGCCTGCGGCCGTCCTGCCCGATCCCGTGCCCGAGGAGGTCA
>JBFFCR010000607.1:0-1522 GCA_041559855.1 Anaerolineae bacterium
GCACATGCACTTCGCTGAGATTGAGCAGGCTATCGCCAACGTAGCACGAGTGCTTCACGTTGAATCGCATCGAGGCCGCCGCAAAGATGGGGGCGGCAAGGGAAGAGGTGCTAAAGGCCGTGTGGATGCCGAACCCCTTTTCTACCCGCCGGGCCAGGTCGGCGTCGAACAAGCGCATCACGATCTTGATGTCCGGGTTGATCTCGCGTGCATCCAGTGCGATGTCCAGGTTGGCCAGTTCGTCGTCGGTGCAGGGGATGATCGCGTCGGCGCGATCGACGCCGGCCTGGACCAGATTGGCAGAGCGGCGGGCATCAGCGATGAGGACCGGAATGCCCAGCCCCTTGGCCTTTTCCACAAAGCGTCCCTCGGGATTGACCTCAATGGCCACGACATCCCGCTCGTGCCGGAGCAACTCCAGGACAACCCGGTACCCGACGCGGCCTATCCCGCAGACGATCACGTGATTCTCGTACGTTGAAGCCATAGCCACCTGCCATTTCTGCCCTCGGTCGCGCTTGCTGACCAGCGCCACGCCAAAGCGCTGCAGTCCGTCGATGAGCACCGCCAGCCCCACGATGGGGATCAGATAGTACAACACGCGCAGGTACCATTGTGCAGGGAAACTCAGATAGCCCCCAAAAAAGATCAAGCTGAACGACCCGTACAGGGCTTCTCCAAAGTCGAGAGGACCGCGCTCGGGCTCGGAGTAGACGTGGTAGAACAAAATGGCCCCGCCGATCAGGACGGCAACAAAGAGGAGGAGCGAAACCCGCGACTCCCGAAAGAGGACGCTCACGTCGCGCAGCTCGGCGCGGATCACCCGGACCCAGCGGCGCTTTCGTTTGGCAGCGCGCGATCGTCTGGAATTCACGAGCTCATTATCGCCCAAGAACCCCAACCTGTCAAGGATGCCCGCTTCGCCATGCTTGCGCGCACTCTGAGGCCCTGTGTCAAGCCCTGGACAAGCACCCCACCAACGAGGAACTGCTGCAGACGATACCGGGGTGAAGGCGCATGCCCGCCCCAGGGGCCCAGACATCCAAAGCCTTGGAGGATTTGGATGTCTACCGTAAGCCATCCCCCCGCCCGCTCGTAGGGGCAACCCTCCGTGGTTGCCCTTCCCCCGTGCTGCCCGCAGTTGCTGCGCAACTGCCATCCCGTTCCTTCGGAACAGGCCTTGCCCCGCATCCCAGTCCGTGGTATACTATGCCTGCAACGCGCCGTGCCGATCGCATAGCATCTGACAAAGCGCACGTTGGGTCCGCCCGGGGTGGGGCCCATTGCAACCTCATCGATGCACCATACCAGAGGAAATCACAAGGAGGTGTACAATGGGATGGAAAGGAACGATGCGTACCCTCGCAGCGAACGAACGCAGGAGAAACCGCGAGGCACTGAGAAGGCAGCGTGCACTTGAGAGACAACGCGCGCAGATGGAGAAGATGCAGGCAGCGGAACGGGCAGCCTATGAGGTACAGAAGTTCGAGAACTACATAGATGTCTTGCAGTCTCTGCACAA
>JBFFCR010000608.1:0-1511 GCA_041559855.1 Anaerolineae bacterium
ATCTATGCTCTGGTTGTCGCGCTGATGATCAAGTTCGTCGCATAGCGACTCTCGATTCTGGGCTGTCGGGATAGGGTCGAACCCGATCCCAACGCATGCCCCGATCCAGAAAACCAGACCAACCACACCAAGGAGGTTGACGCTTGGAAGCACTAGGCATCAATCTGGGGTATCTGATCTCGCAGATCGTAAACTTTACGCTGCTGGCTGTGCTCCTATACTTTGTAGCCTACAAGCCCATACTCCGCATGCTGGACGAGCGCTCGGCGCGAATCAAGCAGGGCCTTGAAGATGCAGAAGGCGCATCGCGCCGGGCCGCGGAGATGGAGCAGGAATTCGAACAACGTCTTGCCGAGGCGCGCAAAGAGGGCCAGGAGATCATTGCTCAGGCTACGCAAATGAGTGAGAAGGCTCGCCAGGAGATCCTGGAATCAGCCCGCCAGGAAGCCCGCGCACAGGTCGAAAAGGCCAAAGAAGAGATCGCCCGCGAGCGGGACTTGGCCATGTCTGAGCTGAGGCAGCAGGTAGCTGACCTGTCGCTCAGCATCTCGGAGAAGGTCATCGGCGAATCCCTGGATCAGCAGCGCCAGCGCGAGCTCGTCGCCAGATTCCTGGAGCAGACAGAGGAACTCAAGTGAGCGCACAAGCCCGACCCAAGGACTACGCTGCCGCCATCTACGATCTCGCGTTGGAGCCATGGCTCACGCACCTCGGCAACGTCGAACAGGCGCTGAGGGACGCTGCCCTGCGCGCTGCGCTTGCCGACCCGGGGCTTTCCACCGGGGCAAAGCTGGACCGCCTGAACCAGGCGCTGCCCGCCGGGCTCACTGGCGAGATGCGCAAGTTCGTGGGCACCTTGCTCGAAGCCGGGCAACTGGAGCAGCTCAGCGCGATCTTGATCGAGTTTGATCGGCTCGCGCGCCGCCGCCCGGAGCGCACACTGGCGCACGTGACCAGTGCTGTGCCCCTCACCGAGGCCGAGCAAGAAACCATGCGCACCAAGCTCTCTCAGCGCTTTGGTGCCGATCTGGAGATCCAGTTCGAGGTGGACAGCTCGTTGATCGGAGGCGTGCACCTGCGCGTGGGCGACCAGGTCATCGATGGGAGTGTTGCCGGCAAACTGGCAGCACTGCGAGATCACCTGACGGCACCATAGACCACCATAACCGTGAAGCGCTGAACGGGTGACACTCTCGTCCACCCGTCGGGTTTCAGGTTCGGATCCCGGAGGCATGAATGGCCTTACAAGCCAAAGACATCACCGCGGTACTCAAAAAGCAGATCGAGGAATTTGAAGCCCCGCTCGAGGCGGTCGACGTCGGCTCGGTAGTGGAGGTGGGGGATGGCATCGCACGCGCCGACGGTTTGGCCGGCGTGATGTCCATGGAGCTGGTGGAATTCCCGCCCAAACCAGGCCGCAGCACGAGTGTCATGGGCCTCGCTTTTAACCTCGAAGCCGACAACGTGGGCATCATCATCATGGGCGAGTACACCGGCATCGAGGAAGGCGA